>JAAAOD010000220.1 GCA_009908535.1 Verrucomicrobiota bacterium | reverse complement strand
GCATGAAGAGACGGACGTAGTGATCATCGTATTCTATCGTTTTCGCAGTCGGGGAGGCCGTGGTCATGGGAAAGGGCGCCGCAGGCGGCTGTAAACTCAGGATGAATGATGCTGTCGGGAGGTTTTCGGAGGCGGTTCCTTGGGCTGGTCCTCATCGCTGAACGGGAGGAGGGCGTCCTGTTCGGAACTGCCGAATTTCCTGCGCCGTCGCTCTGCGAGAAAGAGGGCAACAAAGAGGCTCACCAGCAAAAGGCTCAGGAAGACCGTGAGCAGGAGAACACTCATGGAAAAGCTATGCCTGTTCCCTTAAGGTGGCGTCAACGCTAAAGCTGCGGGCGGTTCGCCCGGTAGAGGGCGAGGGCTTCCGGCATGGCCTCGCGAAGCGTTTGCAGGCGTGTCCGGTACGACGGATGGGTGGAAAGGAATTCCGGTGGCGCGGACCCGCCCGCCCCCTGCATTTTTTCCCAGAAGGTGAGGGCCGCGCGCGGGTCGTAACCAGCCCGGGCGGCGATCATGAGGCCGCGCCGGTCGGCCTCCCGCTCATGGTACCGGCTGTAGGGCAGGATAGCCCCCAGCTGGGTTCCGATTCCGTAGGCGAGAAGGACTTTGTTGCGGTCGTCCTCTTCCATATCCTCGGTCAGGACAACGGCCCCGACCCCGCCGAGCGCGCGCAGGGCCTCCGCGGACATGCGCTGGTTGGCGTGTTCAAGTTCCACGTGCGCGATCTCGTGACCGATGACCGCCGCCAGTTCCGCATCGGAATCGACGAAGTCAAGCAGCCCGGTGAAGACGCCGATCTTTCCCCCCGGCATGGCAAAGGCATTGGCGCTGTCCTGCCTGAAGAGGACGAATTCCCAGTCCGCGGCGGGCATTTCGTCCGCCATCGCGTTGGCGATGCGCCGGCTGACCCGTTCCACGAGGGCGATGGCCTCCGGATCGGTGGCGCGGGGCAGCTCCTGTTTCAGCTGGCTGAACTGCTGCTCCGAAATACCGGCGAGGTAATCTTCCGAATAAAACTTCGGGCCGGTCGCGCAGCCGGCAAGGAGAAGCAAGGCGGCAAAACAGGGCAGCGGGAACCGCTTCCTGAAGGAACGGGGGCTAACGGAGTTCATTGATATTGGCTTCGGCCGAGGCGATGTAGGCATTCGGACCGTCGGGGTAAGGATCGTTTAAAAGGCGGTACACGCCCGCGTAATCGTCTTTCAGCCGCGGAAGGACGAACTGATCCCAGAAGGCCGGGGTCGCGTCCACCAGCGTATCGAGATTCGGAAAGGGGCGTTCCGTGTTGGTCAACCCGCGCAGCCGGTCGATCTCCTCGAATTCATCGAAGAGCGCCGGCAGCTTCTGCAGGTATTCCGGTTCTCCCATCTGGGCGAGGAAATCGGCCGTCCCCAGCATTTGCGCGAGCGCCTTTTCCGTCTGGCTGATAAAAGGCATCGCCTCGAGGACCGCCCGCGGTCCGGTCGCGACAATGAGACGCTGCACGACCTTCACCGCCGCATCCGGCCAGTTGAGCCGGAGAAGGAACCGGCGGGCGATCCGGCAGCTGCGCGCCTCGTGGACAAGAGTGAACTTCGCCCCCGTGCCGGCCGGATCGTGCTGTTCCTTGAGGTAGCCGGTGTCGTGGAGGAGGCAGGAAGCCACTCCGAGAAGAAAATCCGGATAACCGACCGGAATGTCGCGGCGGTTGCGATACAGGGAAACAAACATCTCCATCCAGCATGCGGTCACGCGCAGGGTGTGGCCAAGGTCGTGGTAGGCCGTGTCGACCGCCTGATAAGGCGGATGTTCCCCGTTGAAAAGCGCTTGCACCTGCTCAAGCAGATGGTCGAGACGTTGCAGGTCCTGCCGGGGGAAGCAGGCCCCGCCGATCTCATGGAGACGGCGCCGGACCTCTTCCGGACTCTGCGCTTCTGAGAAAGGGGCCATGGCATGCATTCCGGATTGGTCTGATTTCGCACCATGGCTGATTTTTCCGCGCCCCGGCAATGTTATTCCGCGTCGGCGCCGAAAATGGCTTGATGCCCGCCGCCTGCCCCCTATTCCCCGTGAACGCATGAAGGGTGCCCGCTGGACCGCGGCGGGTCCGCCCCGGCGAATGATGAACTTTGGACTTACCGGTGGGATCGGGTGCGGGAAATCGACCACCCTGCGCATGTTTTCCGAGGAGGGCGTGCCGGTTGTCGATACCGACGCCCTCGTGCGCGAACTTCTCGCCTCCGACAAGGCGCTGATCGACGAAGTTACCCGCGCGTTCGGCGCGGACGTTCTCGACGCGGAAGGAAGGATTGACAGAGGTGCCCTCGGGCGTAGGGTTTTCGTCGACCCTGAGGCCTTGCGGCGTTTGGAAAAACTTGTTCATCCCCGGGTTCGGGCCATCTGGATGGAGGCAATCAAGCGGAAGCTTCCTCTCCTGGTGGTGGAGATTCCTCTCCTTTTTGAAAAAAACCTGGAAGGATTCTTCGACTGGACCCTTTGCGTGAGTTGTCAGCCGGACCTGCAGGAAAAACGGTTACGTGCCCGGGGAATGAAACCGAAGGAAATCCAATTGCGACGGGAAAACCAACTTTCCCTACCCGAAAAAATGAAGCGAGCGGACACGGTCCTGCACAACGACGGAAAGCCGGAATTTCTGCGCGAACAGGTCCGTCACCTCCTTTCCCTTGCCCGGGAAAACCGGTTGCTCCGCCCCTGATTAGAAAAACCCTCATGAGTTCCGAACAAGAAGACTTTGCTTTTGAAAACGCCGCGGAAAACGGTCCCGCGAAGAAAGCGACCCGCAAACGGACCGCCGGAAAGGCGGCGAAAAAAGCGGTGCCGAAAAAGAAATCCGCCCCGCGGAAGAAAGCCGCCGAGGCGGAAGCGGACCGGGACGACTCCTCTGCGATCCCGGTTCCGCCCACCGCCCCGCCGGTCGTCGACCCGGAGGTTCCGGAGCGCTTTTCCTCCGATGAGGAGCCGCCAGCCCCGCCGGCCCCGAAGGAGCGGGGGAAGGAAGCGCCGGAAGGACCGGCCGATTCCGGCCCCGCCGAGGAGGGCGGGAAGCCTCCCCGTAAACCGGGACGCCGCGAAGATCGCCGCGAGGACGCCAACAGCGGCGGACCCCGCAACAAGCCTTATCGGCAAAAGCCCTACAAACAGGGCAACGGGAAAAAGGGCGGGCCTCCGCAGAAGCAGGGCAAACGCCGGGACAAACCGGGACCGCAACGCAACCGCCGCGGTCGCAAACCGCGGGAGGAATCCCTCGCCAGCGCTGCCGAGTGGGGCGAGCTCCCCGAGCTGAAGCTTTTTCGGAATCCGAAGCAGCTCGACAACTACGCCGGTGAAATTGCTGTTGCGCAGGAAGAACCCCTGCGGCTCGAGGAACTGCTGCAGCAGCCTTTCCTTGAACTGCGGGAATGGGCGACGCAAACCTTCGCTCTCGAAGAACACCACCTGCCCAATCGCGAAGCCCTCCTCAACGCCATTCTCGACGCCGCCTACAAGGCAAAGCGTCCCCTCCACGCCCGCGGCGTCACGGAAATCCTCGAGGACGGGAACGGCCTCATTCTGTATCAGGTCGATAATTACCAGATCCGCTTTGCGAGCGCATTCATCCCCAAATCGCTTCTTCGACGCTACGCCATCAAGAAGGGAACGCGGATCGAGGCCCAGCTTCACCCACGCCGCCTGCCTCTGCCGGAAGACGCCCTCGACCAGCTCAAATCTTCGGCCTCCGCGGAGGAGGACGGGGAAAACCTTTCCGGGTCGGTGGAAGACGAGCTGGCGGAAGAGGCCCTTTCCGCGATTTTCCCCGAAAACGATTACCTGCAGGCGGTCGATGCCGACGAGGAGACCTGTCCCTATGTGGTCAAGGTCCTCCGCCTCATGGAGAAGGATCCGGGAGAGAACCTTCAGGTAACGCCCTTCGAGGACCTGATCCCCTACTATCCGACCGAGCGGTTCCTGCTGGAGACGGAGAATAATGTCGCGTGGGACAACATGGCCATGCGGGTAGTGGATCTCCTCACGCCGGTCGGCCTCGGCCAGCGCGGCCTTATCGTCGCCCCACCGCGCACCGGGAAAACGGTCCTGCAGCAGGGGATCGCCAATGCCGTCGCGGTCAATAATCCGGAGACGCACCTCATCGTTCTCCTCATCGACGAGCGGCCGGAAGAAGTGACGGATTTCCGCCGTCAGATCACTTCCGGCGAGGTCATCGCCTCCACCTTTGACGAGAGCCCGGAACGACATGTCCACTGCGCGGAAATCGTGATCGAAAAGGCGCGGCGCATGGTCGAGAACGGGGAGGACGTCATCATCCTGCTCGATTCCATCACCCGTCTTGCCCGGGCCTACAACGCCCTCGCCTCCAACAGCGGGAAGATCCTTTCCGGCGGGGTCGAGGCCAACGCATTGCAGAAGCCGAAACGCTTTTTCGGAAGCGCGCGCAACATTGAGGGCGGGGGCTCCCTCACCATCATCGGGACCGCCCTCGTGGAAACCGGCAGCCGCATGGACGAAGTGATCTTTGAGGAGTTCAAGGGCACCGGGAACATGGAACTGCACCTCGACCGCGCCCTTTCCGACAAGCGCATCTTCCCCGCCATCGAGATGGCGAAGAGCGGGACGCGGAAAGAAGAGTTGCTGTACCATCCGGACGAGATGCAGAAGGTCTACGGGCTCCGCCGCGCCATGAAGGGCGTTCCGCCGCCCGACGCCATGGAGATGCTCATCTCGCGTATCAAGAAAACCGCGACCAACATCCAGTTCCTCATGGGGGTCAACAACTGAGACCCCAACGGGGGAAGGAGAAGGACCCGAGATGACGCCGCAGGAGATCATTCGCCGGAAACGGGACGGAGGCACGCTTTCCTCCGCGGAGATCGGGGCCTTTGTTGACGGGGCGGTGGACGGCGGCTGGACGCGCGCCCAGTGCGCCGCCCTTCTCATGGCCGTTTACCAGCACGGGCTCGACGGGGAGGAAACCTCCTCTCTCACCGAAGCGATGCGGGTGTCCGGGGAGGTGCTCGAGCTCGCCGCGGTCCCCGGCCCGAAGGCGGACAAGCATTCGACGGGTGGAGTCGGCGACAAGGTCTCCCTCATCCTCGCACCGGCCGCCGCCGCCTGCGGACTGAAGGTTCCGATGCTGAGCGGGCGCGGCCTCGGCCATACCGGGGGCACTCTCGACAAGCTTGAGGCCATCCCCGGGTTTTCCGTGGGAATGTCTCCTGCCGCCATCCGTTCCCAACTTGCCGATATCGGCTGTGTGATGGCGGGCCAGACGGAGGCCCTCGTTCCCGCCGACCGCCTTCTTTACGGGCTCCGGGACGAGACGGCGACGGTGGAGGAGCTGTCCCTCATCGCCTCGAGCATCATGAGCAAAAAGCTCGCCGAGGACATCGACGCCCTCGTCATGGACATCAAGATCGGCCGTGGGGCTTTTCTTCCCGACCTCGCGAAGGGGCGCGAACTGGCCCGCATGATCGTCGGACTCGGGGAGGCCGCCGGTTGCCGCACTGCCGCTCTCCTCAGTTCCATGGATGCCCCCCTTGGCCGCTGTATCGGCAACGCCCTGGAAGTGCGCGAGGCCCTGGAGGTGCTCCGGGGCGGCGGCCCGGCCGATCTCGGCGAGCTCTCCGTGAAACTCGTCGCCATGATGCTGCGCCTGACCTCTCTTGCCCCTTCCCTCGCCGAGGGGGAGGAACGCGTCCGTACCGTCCTCGCCGACGGCGGCGCCCTCGCATGCTTCCGCGCCATGGTGGAGGCGCAGGGAGGCGATGCGCGGGTCATCGAGAATCCGGACCTTCTTCCGGCGGCCAAGCATGTCTTGGATATTCACTACGAAGGGGAAAAGCCCGCCCATGTTGCGAAGATCGACGCGCGTGAGGTCGCCGGTGTGGTCCTGCAGTGCGGGGCGGGACGGCTGCATGCCGCCGCCCCCGTCAATCCGGCGACCGGCCTCTCCTCGCTTGTCGCGGAAGGGGAGACAGTGGAACCGGGATCGGTCCTCGCCCGCCTTCACGTTGACGATACCGCGCGACTGGAGGAATGGAGCCAACGTATCCGCGCAGCCATTACATTGAGCGCGGAAAAGGTGCCGGTAAATTCCCGGGTCCTTGAACTTTACGGGATCGAAACGGAAGATGATTGAGAAGGCCGCCGCTTTTATCGCGCAGCGCGATCCCGCCCACGCGGAACGGAAGTTGCTGCTCGTCCTCGGCTCGGGCTGGGGCGAGGCCGCGAAAGAGCTGCTCGAGGAGGAGGGTTCGCTCTCCTACGGGGAGATCCCCGGCTTTCCCGTCAGCACGGTGAATGGACACGCCGGTCGTCTCCTCTGGGGCAGGCTGGAAGGTGCCCCGCTGTACTGCATGCAGGGACGTTTTCACTACTACGAGGGATACGAGCCGGAAGTCCTGGCAATGCCGCTACGCGTTTTCCGTAAACTCGGCACCGCCGGGGTGCTGCTGACCAACGCGGCGGGGGGGATCCGCGAGGACATGGGACCGGGCGACCTCATGCTGATCCGCGATCACATCAACCTCATGGGGATGAACCCCCTCCGCGGCGAGAACGCGGCCGCCTACGGCCCGCGCTTTCCTGACATGACCGCCGCCTGGGACCGCGACTGGCGGAATCGCCTCCGCCAGCTCGGGGAGGACCGCCGGGTCGGCCTTACCGAGGGCGTCTACCTCGCGGTGAGCGGACCCAGCTTCGAGACGCCGGCGGAAATCCGCGCCTTCGCCTCTCTCGGGGCCGACGCCGTCGGCATGTCGACGGTGCCGGAATGCCTTGTCGCGCGGCACGCGGGAATGCGGGTGGCCGGCCTCAGCTGCATCACCAATGCCGCCGCCGGACTCGGGGGCTGCGAGCTCAGCCATGAGGAGGTCGCCTCCACCGCGGCGAGCGCGAAGGGGCGCATTGTGCGGCTACTGCAAAGGGCGGTCCCCGAACTTTCCCGAACCCTCCACGACCATGCCGCCTGAAATCCTCGATCACCCGGTAGCCGTCCACAGTATCAACCAGCTTCGCCGGCGCGAAACGCCGCCCGAACAATTCCGCCGTCATTGCGACAAGGTCACCACCTTCCTTGCCATCGCCGCGACACGGGATCTGTGCACGCGCAAGGATCCGTTTGCAACGCCTCTGGAGGAAACCGACGGGGACTTTCTCGACACGCCTGTCGCGGTGGTCGCCATTCTCCGCGCCGGGGCCGGCATGGTGGACAGTGTCACCCGTCTCCTTCCCGACGTCGCGGTCGGTTATGTCGGGCTTGAACGCGACGAGGAGACGGCCGAGGCCCACCGTTATTACCACAAGCTCCCGCCCCTTGCCGGACGCCGCGTCCTCGTCGTCGACCCCATGCTGGCCACGGGCGGGTCGGCGGAGCAGGCCCTGCGGGCGGTACAGGCGGCCGGTGCGGAAAAGACGGACTTCCTCTGCATCGTGGCCGCTCCGGAGGGGATTCGGCGGCTGGAAAAGGGCTTCCCTTCCCTGCGCATCTTCGCGGGCGCCGTTGACCGCGGACTGGACCCGAAGCGCTACATCCGGCCCGGGCTCGGCGATTTCGGCGACCGGCTCTACGGAACCTGAGCCCGTGCGCGTTTTCCCGCGCAAAAAGGAGTCCCCCGGGAGGGAAAGAAACTTGCCATCGCGCCCGAACTTATGAGGCTTCCGCGCCAGCGAAACACTCCTGTAACAACCAAACCATCCCAGACCAGAAAGGACTCCCCATGATGAAACCGAGCGGACCCCGTTTCCTCCGATCCCTGTTTGTCACCGGCCTGCTTGCGGCGGGTGCCGGCCCGCTGTGCGGCGCCGGCTTTGCCCTGCAGGAGCACAGTATTTCCGGCCTCGGTGTCGGCTTCGCGAGCGGCGCCGCCGGGGGCGAGGACAATTCCTCGATGTTTTTCAATCCGGCATCCCTCACCCTCTACGAGGGCATGCAGGCCACCTCGGGCGTGCATTTCATCCTTCCAGAGGCGGAATTCCACAACGAGGGGACCCTGACGGCCTACAATCCGGAGACCGGTCTCGGGGTTCCCACGCAGGGAGCGGACGACACCGCGGATGTGACCGCCGTGGTTCCGAATCTCTTCTTCAGCATGCCGGCGGGAGAACGGATGGTTTTCGGCCTCGGCATCTCGACCCCCTATGGCCTTGCCACCAGCTACAATGATGACTGGGTCGGCCGCTACGTTGCAGTGGAAACGGACCTCGCCACCGTGAACACGAACCTCGCCCTCGCGTATGAGGTTTCCGATACCCTGTCCATTGGCGGCGGGGTCAGTGTCCTCTACGGGGACGCGGTCCTGAGCAACGCCATCAACTTCGGACTCGCCTTCCTCAGCGGCCTGCAGAACGGCACAGTGCCGGCGAATGAGCAGACCCTTGCCCTTCAACCGGATGTGGAAGCCAACCTCGGAACGACCAAGTACGACGGCTTCCTCAGCCTTGAAGGGGACGACTACGGGTTCGGGTTCAATCTCGGGGTCCTCTGGGAGCCGACGGAGTCGACGCGTGTCGGCGCGCATTACCGGTCCTCGGTGGATCTGACCCTCAGTGGGAATGCCGATTTCACCGTCGGAGCCCTGCAGGCCATCTTCGCTCCGACCTTCGTCGACCAGGGCGGCAAGGTGGATCTGGAACTCCCCGACACCGCGCAGCTCAGCATTCACCAGCGGATCAACGAGGACTGGGCCGTCATGGCGGACGTGTTTCACACCTGGTGGAGCACGTTCGATGAACTTGTGATTGAATATGAGAACGACGTTCCCTCCGATTCCGTTATTCCGGAAAAGTGGGAGGATGTCTGGCGTTTCAGTGTCGGCACCAGCTACGACATGAATGACGAGGTGCAGCTGCGCTTCGGCCTCGTCTACGACGAATCCCCCGTTCCCTCCGATCGCTACCGCTCGCCGCGGATTCCGGACGAGGACCGCTACTGGGTGACCGCCGGCGTCGGCTGGCGCGTCAGTGAGACCGTCCGCATCGACCTCGCCTACGCGCGGATCATCGTCGACGATCCCGTCATCGACAACGACACCCACACCGCCGGAGAACGGCTCCGCGGCACCATGGACGCCAAGGTCGATATCCTCAGCCTTGGCCTCACGGCCGCTTTTTAGTCCGACTCGTCCGACTCGTCGGACGGGTCCGGCGGCTCAGACCTGTCCGACGTAGCGCTGGACGATGGGAATGCGCCGTCCCGTGCCGAAGGCCAGGGGTGTGATCTTGAGGCCGGGAGCGGCCTGCTTGCGCTTGTATTCGTTGAGGTCCACTTTGCGGATGACCTCGCGGACGATCCCGGCGTCGTAGCCGGCCTCGATGATCTCGCGGGAAGACTGGCCTTCCTCGATGTAGCGTTTGAGGACGGCGTCGAGGACGGGGTAGGGGGGCAGGGAATCCTCGTCCTTCTGGTCCGGGCGCAATTCGGCCGAGGGCGGCTTGTTGATGGTGTTCCACGGAATGAGTTCCCGCTCCCGGTTTACGTAGTGGGAAAGGGCATACACCCGTGTCTTCGGGAGGTCGGAAAGGACGGACAGCCCCCCGGCCATGTCCCCGTAGAGGGTGCAGTAACCGACGGCCATTTCGCTCTTGTTGCCGGTGCTGAGAAGAAGGGCGCCGAACTTGTTGGAAAGGGCCATCAGAAGGAGGCCGCGGGACCGCGCCTGGATATTCTCCTCCGTGACATCAGGGGAAAGGCCGGCGAAAAGCGGCTCGAGTGATTCCCCGGCGGCGTTGACCACCTTTTCGATGGGCAGCGTGTGGTAGGTGATGCCGAGGTTTTCGGCGACGGCGCGGGCATCGTCGCGGCTGTGCCCACTGGAAATGGAGGAGGGCAGGCTGACGCCCATGACGTTCTCCGCTCCCAGCGCTTCCGTGGCGAGGGCGACCGTGAGGGCGGAATCAATCCCGCCGCTCAATCCGACAAGGCCTTTCGTGAAGCCGCTTTTGTGCGCATAGTCGCGGATGCCGAGGACGAGGGCATCGTGGATGTCGGCAAGGGAATCGCGCTGGAAGGCGGGATCCACCACAGGCTCTTCCGTATTAAGATCGAAAACGGAATGGCATTCGCGGAAGGGTGGGAGCCCGGCAAGCAGTTCGCCGGCACCGCTGATGACCATGGAATGGCCGTCAAAGACAAGTTCGTCATTCCCCCCGACGGCATTCACATAAATGACGGGCCGGCCGACGCGGAGGGCGACGCTCCGCACAATCGCCTGGCGGGTGGAATCCTTGCCGTAATGCCAGGGACTCGCGGACAGGTTCACGACGATGTCGACGTCCGAGGGCTCGAACGACGCCAGCGGATCGGTCGCGTAGTAGCGGCTGGTATCGATGATCGGTCCGGTCCAGATGTCCTCACACAGGGTGATCCCGATCCGCCAGCCCTTCCATGAAACGCAGAGCGGCTCGGAGGCGGCCTCGAAGTATCGGTCCTCATCAAAAACGTCGTAGGTGGGGAGGAGGCACTTGCGGGCGACGTGGCGGATTTTGCCGCGTTCGCACCAGGCCGCGGCGTTGTAGAAGCGACGTCCCTTCTCGGCGGGATTCGGCTGCACGAAACCGACCAGGGCGGGGACCTTGCCGGTGGACCGGGCAATGACGTCGAGGGACTTCAGGTTATCCGGCACAAAAGAGGACTTAAAAAGGAGGTCGCGCGGGGGATACCCAGTGACGGCAAGTTCCGGAAAAACGACCAGATCGGCTCCTTCCCCGGCGAGTTCTTCGTAGGCGGTGAGGATTTTTTTCCGGTTTCCCGGGAGGTCTCCGACGATGGTGTTGATTTGGGCGAGGCCGACCTTCATTGCTGAGTGCATCATAATCGCTAATTGCTGAATGCAAATAGAAACAGGGAAGCTAATGGTGGTCCGCGAGGGTAGGCCGCTCCCCAGTGTTGCCGGCTTGCCACCGGAAACGCCGCCATCCAGCCTTCGTTCCCGATGAAGACGAAATTCAAGGAGCGCCTCCATTCGGCGTGGACCTCGACCGACTCCATGCTCTGCGTCGGTCTCGATCCAACAGAGGGAAAATTGCCGGTGGGGCTCCGCGGCAAGCCGGACCCCTTCTTCACTTTCAACAAGGCGGTGATCGACGCGACCCTGCCGTGGACGGCCGCCTACAAGCCGCAGTTCGCCCATTACGCGGCGGCGGGCCGGCTCGATGAACTGGGCAGGACGATGGCGTATCTCCGCGAGGTCGCGCCCGACCGGATTCTCATCCTTGACGCGAAACGCGGCGATATCGGCAGCACGGCGGAAAAGTACGCCTTGGAGGCCTTCCGGATCTACGATGCCGACGCCGTCACGGTGAATCCGTACCTTGGCGGGGACAGCCTCGAACCTTTTCTGCGGGATCCGGCGCGCGGCGTTTTCGTCCTCTGCAAGACCTCGAATCCAGGCTCGGCAGACCTGCAGGACCTCGAGGTCCGCGGAGGGTCTCCGCTCTTCCTGGAAGTGGCCCGCCGGGCCGCGGCGGAATGGAACACCAACGCCAACCTGGGCCTCGTGGCGGGAGCGACCTGGCCGGGGGAAATCGGTCGGATCCGCGAGGCGGCCCCGGAACTGCCCCTGCTGGTTCCCGGGATCGGCGCCCAGGGCGGCGACCTCGCCGCCACCCTCGCCGCCGGCCTCGACCGCGAGGGATGGGGACTCCTCATCAACAGCAGTCGGGGCCTCCTCTACGCCTCCGCCGGAAGCGACTTTGCCGAAGCGGCCGGCCGGGCGGCGAAAGAGCTATGCGAGGCCATTCGCCGGGAAACGAGCACCCTGCGCGCGGAGGGCGGGGCATGACCTGTTCCCTTTCCTGGCAGCGTCGCGACGAAGAGGGCAAGCGCATCCAGATCGAGTTCAAGCTTGTGAAGGAAAAGGCCGCCTGGCAGGTGCACCGCCGCCGCTTCGAGCCGCGCGAGCCCTACGAGCCGGAGACAGAGGACTGGGAGGAGCTGCTCGCGCAGATGGAGCGCAATCTGCGCCGCGGGAAGGTCTATCCAGAGGACCTCCGCCTCGTGCGGCGCCTGTACGCACGATGGAGGGAGTGAATCGTGCGGAAACGCGCCGCGGTTCCCGCCGTCAGGCGAACCGGTCGATCGCCCATGCCGGTGGCAGCTCCTTGCCGTCGAAGAGGTGGGCGGCGAAGGCCTCGACCGCGGACGGCGTCTGCAGGACGCCTTTGGAGCCCATGGCATTGAGGACGCCCTCGACGGGGTTATCGGGATGAAACCCGAGGACCGGTTTGTAGTCCTCGAGAATGGGGCGGACGCCGGCAACCTGGTCCTTCACGGTAAAGGGGACCGGGGTGAGGAGGCGCAACCGCTCCTGAAGGTCTTCCGCCGCCCGGACGGAGGGGGCGCCGGTGAAATCGTCCCATGCGTAAGTAGCCCCGATGCGCCACTTTCCGTCGGGCAGGGGCTGCGCCCAGCAGGTCTGGTTAAAAATGTGGTCCCGGGGCAGCTCCGTGCCGAACTCGATGATCAACATCTCCCCGCGCGCGGGATTGTGCGGGAGCCAATTCCAGAGCGGGTTCTCGGCGAAGCGCCAACCTTCGCAGAACACCCGCAGGCGTCCGTCCGGTTCGGCGGTCCGGGGATCGGCGACGGTTTCCGCGAGCCGCCCGGTTTGGCACAGCCATTGGCGGACGGCGGATTTCAATTCGGGGAGGTCCATCCAGCCGCCCTCCCTGGTCAGGAAACTGCCGAAGTGATCGTTCAGGTAGGGAAAGTGATTTTCCGGAAAGCGTTCCTCGACGAACTGCGAGCCGGGCCCGGCGAGCATTTCGCGGTACCGTTCGATCTGCGGATCATCGAAAAACAGGCGGAGGATGGGAGAGGCGTGCCAGAAATCGCTCGCGAAAATTTGGTGCAGGCGTTCGCGGGTCCTGTGCAGGGAGGCGAGAAGGTCCTTGATGTTCTCCGGGGGCTTCAATCTGCGACCGGCGAGCGGATTGACGATGCCCGGGGCCACCGCGCTGGCCTCGCCGGGAAGCGGGGTGTCCTCGACGAGAAAGGGAACGCCCCGCTCTTCAAGGGCAAGGGCGAGCAGGCTCCCGCAGAGGCCCTGTCCGACAATACGGATGCCCCTCTCGGCGGCGGCGGCGGTTTTTGGAGAAATCATATGGGTTGGTCTTGGCTTTCAGCGAGGTTGCCCTTTCTTGGTATCGTATGAGAGCCACCCTTCAAAGCCTGAATGCCCTTTTTCACAAACCAGCCTTTGGCCTTCTCGTTATCCGGATCGCCCTCGGGGTCATTTTCATCCTCGCCGGCTGGAACAAACTGGAGGCGGGGAAAGCTGTGCTGGCCAAGGTGGGTTCGCGGATCGACGTGATCGGCCTCGAAGTCGGCTCGATGAATGCGGCCTCCTTTTTCTTCGGCGTGATGGCGGCGGGCACGGAACTGGTCTGTGGGGCCTTGCTGATCCTCGGCCTTCTGTTTCGGCCCGCGCTCTTCCTTCTCTTTTTCACCATGGTGGTGGCCACCCTCGTGAAGATCGAGGACCACGGGATGGACCTGACCCAGTTCGGGTATCCCCTCGTGATGGCCTGCGTCCTCACCGGGCTGTTTTTCACGGGATCCGGGCGCCTGGCCCTTATCCGGGACGAATAATTTCAGGCCCCGTCCTCGCCGGCATAGCCGTAGGTGTCGAGCATCCCGGCCACGGTCTCGGGAAAGCTGCCATAGCCGGCGTCCGAACGCCATGCGCTCAGGCAGCAGTCAAGGTAGCCGAGGGTCCCCCTCCATGAGGGGGTGCGCTGGTGACCATGCAGGTAATCATAAAAAGCCTCCACGGCCTGGATCCAGTCGTGCATGGACGCCTCGGAATCATCCACCGCCCCGCGCAGCTCCCGCAGTGCGGCCACCGGGTCGGGCGTCTGTCCGAGTTGCTGGAGAAACCGGGCGGCGTTCTGCGGACTGCGAAAACAGGCCGCTTCCGGGGGCAGCTCCCGGAACGGCAGCCCCCGCAGCGGCTCGAGGGCCTTTTCCCATGCGGGCTTGAGGGAAGCGGAGCCGCCGGCCTTGCGCTCGACGAGGTCGCGGATTTGCCTTTCCAGAACCATGCCGGCAAGGTTTGTCCGATGATGAGGGCGCAAAGCAAGACCGAACAGGACGGTAGCTGCGGGAATCCCGATCCGGCGCGTAATTTATCCGGTTTTGGCCTGCGGGTTGGATTGTCCCTCGCCCTTGCCGGACAAAGCATGGTTTTCGGGCTTGGGTACAACAACGCGCTCGCGGCCGGGGAGGCGCCGGGGATGGACACGCTCTGGTACTGGCTCCTCCATGGTGCGCTCATTGCCTCGACCCTGGGCGTGGTCGCGCTGCTGGGGGGTCCGCTCCTGCGGCAGACCTTCAACGCGGTGCGCCGGTGGGACATCACGGTGGAGGCCTTGTTTGTCCTTAGTGCGGCGGGTGCCTTCTGCGGCTCCCTCATTTCCACCTTCCGCGGCGCGGGCAGCGTCTACTACGAGGTGGTGGCGATCGTGCTGAGCGTCTACGCGATCGGCAAGCAGATCAGTGCGATGCAGCGCGGGAAGGTGGGCAAGGCGGTGGCCGCCTTCCGGGAGGCCTTCGATACCGCGACGGTGGAGCGGAAGCCCTCGCCGGTACGTTTGCCGGTGGGGGAAGTGTCGGTGCGGGACCGCGTCCTCGTCCGGCCGGGCGAAGCCATTCCCGTCGATGGCAGGATCGAGGAGGGCTCCGGCTACGTCCGCGAAACCTCCCTCACCGGCGAACCGGGACCGGTGCGGAAGAAGGCAGGGGATTCCCTGCGCGCGGGGACGTGGTCGGTCGACGGCGATTTCAGGCTGCGCCCCGATCCGCCGCGGAACCGCGAGATCGACCGTATCCTGGCCGCGCTCGAGACGGCGCGGGAACGGCCTTCGCGCCTGCAGGAGGATGCGGACCGACTCATGCGCTTCTTTGTTCCGGTGGTTTCCGCGGTCGCGGTGCTGACCTTCGCCGGGTGGACGCTTGCCGCCGTCTCTCCCTGGGAGGCCCTTTTCAACGCCATGGCGGTCCTTCTTGTCGCCTGTCCCTGTGCACTCGGGCTGGCCATGCCGACGGGCGTCTGGGCGGGCCTCTTTTACCTCGGCCAGCGCGGTCTCGTCGGCCGCAACGGCCATCTTCTGGACACCCTTGCCCAGGCGGACGTCGTCGTCTTCGACAAAACGGGAACACTCAGCGGCTTCGCCATGGAAACAGAGGAAGGCGAGCTGCGGCCCGTGGGCACAGACCGGAGCGACCTTCTTGCCAGAGTCGGGGCCATGGCCCGCCACAGTCATCATCCGGTCAGCGCGGCGCTCGCGGGGAGGGCGACCGGGGTGGAGAGGGTCGAGAAGGTGGAAGTGGTCCCCGGGAAGGGATTACGCGGAACCGTGGACGGTCATCACCTGGTCCTCGGGGAGCCGGATCTGCTCGGCAGGGTCGGAGTGGAGGGGGAGGCCCCTTTCCCCGCCGGCATCTCCGGCGGCGGAATCAAATGGATTTTTCTCGCCGAGGACGGCATCTTCGCCGGCCGCCTCGGCCTGCGCGAAAAGCTTCATGCCGAGGCGGAAGGCGTGGTCCTCGCCCTGAGGGAACTCGGTTGTTCCTGCCGCATTCTCAGTGGAGATCCCGAGCCCGCCCATGGCGCGATTGGCGGGGTGACCGTCGAGGACTCCCTCTCCCCGCAGGCGAAGGCGTCCGCGGTCCGGGAACTCGTGCGGGACGGCAAGCGTTGCCTCTTCGTCGGAGACGGCGTCAATGACCTCATGGCCATGGAGGCGGCCGATGCCAGCATTGCCGTCGAGTCCGGAACTGAGCTGACAACGGCCTTCGCCGACGGCATTCTGCTCAATGAGCGCATCACCGCGCTGCCCGCCGCCATCCGAAAAGCACGGCACTTGCGGAACGGTCTCCGCGGCAATTTGCGCTTTGCCCTTGCCTACAATGTCATCGGCATGGGGCTGGCCGCCGCCGGTGTGTTGCATCCCGTTGTCGCCGCTTTGCTTATGGTCGCTTCCTCGGTTCTGGTCTCCGCCCGGGCGATGCGCGCGGCCGGCAGCGCCATGGAATAAGGATTTTTGATGGAGTGTATTAGGAAATCGTCAAATTTCCCGGAAAGCTGCTTTGCGGAGGCGCGAAACGCGGAATTTTCTGTTGCCTTCGCACATGAGAAAAGCCGTAGTGCTGCCTATTCTGCCGAAAGGCCCCCCTCCAGTGTGTGCGGTTCCTGTACCGACAACAACGACGCTGAACAACTCCACGAATTTGCTGCTACAACAAAATGGCTGAAGAGAACCTGTCTCGCAAAGGATTCCTCCTGAGCGCGGGCGTTGTTCTTGCCGGACTCTTCGGGGTCGGCAAGAGGGCCCGGGCCTTCCCGGAAAAGCGGGAAAAGACCGTGACCCCGGCCGGACGGGTACAACCGGCGCCGCGGGCGGTTCCGTGCTCACAGCCCCGGTACACGAGCGCGAACCTGGAGGAATAGCGGGTCATGGCAAATCTCTTTCCCAAAGGGTCCAACACGGTTCCGTTGAAAGTGATCACGGTGTTTCTCGTTCTCGGGGTCACCGTTGTCGCGGGGGTGACCTATTACTTCACCCCGAAATATACCCGGGTGGGCTACGCGCCGAAGCAGCCGGTGGCCTACAATCATTACCTGCACGCGGAACAACTCGGGATCGACTGCCGCTACTGTCACACTTACGTGGACGAGAGCGGCCATGCCAACGTTCCCGACGCGGAAACCTGTATGAACTGCCACAGCCAGGTGAAATCGGACAGCCCGCAACTTGCGCCCATCCGGGCGAGCTATGAAAGCGGCGAACCGGTCGAGTGGGTCCGTATCCATAAAGTGCCGGACTACGTTTACTTCAACCATGCCGTGCACGTGAACCGCGGTATCAGCTGCGTGGAGTGCCATGGCAACATCAATGAGATGGAAGTGGTCTACCACGCGGAACCGCTGTCCATGGCCTTTTGTCTCGAGTGTCACCGCAATCCGGAGGAATCGATCCGGCCGCTCGAGGAAGTCTACAATTTGAACTGGGAACCGGACCAGGCGGAAGCGCACGCGGAGTGGGCGAGGGATGCCGTTGTCAACTGGAATGTGAATCCCCCGCAAAGCTGTTCGGGATGCCACCGATGAACGAAGAGGAACAGAGAGCAAATCCGGAGAAGGAATCCGCCACGGGCCGTCAATACTGGCGCAGCCTCGACGAGTTCATGGAGAAGCCTGCCTTCAAGGAATGGCTTCACCGCGAGTTTCCGGAAGGCGCTTCCGAAGCGGAAGGCGTCAACCGGCGGCACTTCCTTAAAATCATGGCGGCTTCCTTTGCGATGGCCGGCGCGGGTGCCGCGGGGTGTCGCCGGCCGGAGCAGTATATTCTGCCCTACAGCCAGCAACCGGAGGGGACGATCCCGGGTATCCCGGTCCATTTCACCACTAGTTACCCGTCGCCACGGGGCAACCTGCCGCTCATCGTAGAGACGCATCAGCACCGGCCCACGCATGTGGAAGGCAATCCGGAGTTCGCTCCCACCGGCGGGGCGGTGGACCGGTTCGCTTCCGCATCGGTGCTGAACCTGTACGATCCGGACCGCATGACCTCGGCCTACGAGGGCAACCGTCGCATCAAGCGGGAACGCGTGAAGGACATTCTTGCTGAAGTGGCAGCCAAATTCGGCCCCACCAACGGCCAGGGGCTGGCCGTCCTCGCCCAGCCCTCAAGCTCGCCGACCCGGCGCCGGCTCAAGCAGGCCATCCTGGAAAAGTACCCGCGCCTGCAATGGGCGGAGTACGAAGCCGTGGACCAGGGCAATCCCGAGCGCGCCGCCGAAGAGGTCTGGGGCAGCCCGCTGCGTCCGCAGTACCTCCCGGAAAAAGCGAAACGGATCCTCGCCGTCGACAGTGACTTTCTCTACAACGAACCGGACAGCGTCGCGCTGGCGCGCTCCTTTGCGCGCTCGCGCAAGGTGAAAAACAAGGACGAGGCGAAGAAGATGAGCCGCCTCTATGCCGTGGAGCCGGTCTTCACCACCACCGGCGCGATGGCCGACCACCGGCTCCGGCTCGGAACGGCCAAAATGACGGCTTTCCTCGCCCTGCTTGCCGCGGAGGTCCTCGAGCAAACGAACGGCGATGCGCGGCTGGCCGAATTTCTGCGGACGCGGGCGAAAGGGCTCCCCATGGATCCGTCATGGGTGGCCGAATGCGCCCGCGACCTCGTCGGGAACAAGGGCGCAAGCGTCGTTATCCCCGGATCGCATCTTCCCGAGGAAGCGCAGCAACTGGTATTCTTCCTCAACGAACAACTGGGCGCGGTCGGCGAAACCGTCCTCTACCGGGAACTGCCCGCGGAAGAGAACCTTTCCATCCGCTCCCTCGCGGGGGAGATGGAAAACGGAACGGTCGAGACGCTCCTCATCCTCGGCGGCAATCCCGCCTACGACGCGCCCGCCGATCTCGAATGGACCCGCCTCCAGAAGAAGGTCCCGCAGGTCATCCGCTACGGTTACTACTTCGACGAGACCAGCCTTGAGGCGCAGGTGAACATCGCCGCCGCGCACTACCTCGAATCGTGGGGCGACGGCCGTGCCTTCGACGGAACCTACCTTCCGGTGCAGCCGATGATCCTGCCGCTGTTCGACGCCCTGCAGGAACTCGAGCTGCTCGCTCTGCTTGCGGGCATGTCGGTGAATGATCCTTACGGCCTCGTTCTGGAAACCTTCCGGAAGGAAATGGACCGGAGCGGGGAAGGGGAAAAGGCCTTTCAGCGCCTGCTCAGCACCGGCTTCCTTCCCGGCTCGGCCTTTGCCGAAACAACCCCTTCTTCTCTGCGACCCGCGACGATGCGCGAACGCTTTGTCGGTACGGAGCTCGCCGCGCCCGAGAGCGGTCCCGAGAAGCTGGAAATCCGTCTGCTGCCGGACCCTTCCGTGGGCGACGGTTTCCACAACAACAACGGCTGGCTGCAGGAATGTCCCGACCCCATGACAAAACTGACATGGGACAACGCCGTCATCGTCAGCCCGGCCCTTGCCGGCCATCTCGGCTTCGATACGAAGAGCGGCGATTTCCTCATCGGCGGGGTGGCGAAAAAGAGCAGTAATTTCAAACGCGGCCGCGAGGAATCCCGCATCGTCGAGCTGACGGTGGACGGGATCACGGTGCGCGGTCCCGTGCACATCCTTCCGGGAATGGACGACTGGACGGTGGCGCTGCCGCTCGGCTACGGGCGGCGCAAGGTCGGCCGGGTCGGGGAAGGAACGGGCTTTGACGCCTATCCGCTGAGCCGTTCCGGGGAGGGCCTGACCCGC
>JAAAOD010000161.1 GCA_009908535.1 Verrucomicrobiota bacterium | reverse complement strand
TGGGGCGGGGTGGAGCTTTCGCAGGCCTGCGACCGGGCGGGGCTGCGCATGGTGCTGGGAGCGCGGGTCAAGCTGCAGGATTTTGCTCCGGAGTGGTTGCAGATCACGGTGCGGGACCGTCGCGGGTATGCGGCGTTGTGTGAGCTACTGAGCGGGACGCAGGAGGGGGAGGTGGAATGGGAGGAAGTGGAGCGGCTGCAGGCGAAGGCGGCGGGGCACCTGTGGTTGAGCTGCCCGATTCGTGTGGGCCACGGGGGAAATCGCCGGATCGGGCCTTTCGCGCGTTGGCGTTCCGGCTGGGAGCGGCTGGCGGAAGTGGACCGGGACAACCTGTGGCTGGAACTGGGCTGGGTGAATGCGGAGGAGCGCCTGCTGCAGCGCCGGGTCTTCGGTGAATGGCGACGCCACGGCTGGAAACGCTGGGTGCTGATGAGCGGGGCCCGGCACGCCGGCGGGGAGGCGGGTCCGCGCCGCCTCGAGGTGCTGCAATCGATCGGCACGCTGACGCGCATCGGGCAGCGGCATCCGGAGAAGCTGCCGGAAGGAGATTACGGGTTGTTGCCGGCGGTCGCGCAACGCCGGCGCTTCGTGAAGGCTCCCGAGGTTCTGCGCGGGACGGAGACCTTTGCGGAGGGATGTTCCTTCGACTTTCGCTACGGGCGGCTCTTTCTGCCCAATCCGCTGGTTTGCAAAGAGGCGGGGGAAGCGGAGCAGGTCGCCTCGCGCGGACGGCAGAACCGGCTTCTGGCGCAGCGTTGCCTGCGTGGCGTGGCGAGGCGTTACGGGGCTTTGTATCCATGGCGGGACAAGCCGGGGCGAGCCGCGCTGCGGGAACGCCTGCGCCGGGAGCTGGGGATTGTCGCGGAAACCGGCTACGCGGGGTATTTTCTCGTTTTCGCGGAGGTCGTGGACGAGTGCACGCGGCGCGGGATCCCGGTGCTGGCGCGGGGCAGTGCGGCGGGCAGCCTCATCTGCTACGCGCTCGGAGTGGCGAACGTCTGCCCCTTCCGTTTCGGGCTGCGCTTCGAACGTTTTCTGAACCGGGAACGCATGCGCCACAGCAAGTTGCCGGACATCGACCTCGATCTTCCCTACGACCGGCGGGAGGAAATCCTGCACTGGCTGTACGAGCGGTACGGCCTCGACAAGGTCGCCATGATCGGGGGTTTCGCGCATTTCAAGGCGCGGGCGGCGGTGGCGGAAGTGGCCAAGGCGATGGGGCTGCCGGCGGACGAGGCCCACGCCTTCAGCAAGCGGCTTCCGCGGGGAAGCCTGCGGCGCTACCTCGACCGGCGCGATGATTTCGTGGAGGCCTCGGGCAACTGGAGCGACGACCGCTTTCGCGAAGCGGTGGAAAGGGCCCTCGAACTGGACGGTTTGCCGCGCCATCCCATGATGCATCCCTGCGGCATGGTCATCGCGGACCGGTCGCTGGCGGAATTCACACCGACGCTTCCGAGTGCGGGCGGGTTTTCCATGACCCAGCTCTCCATGGATCCGGTCGAGGACCTCGGGCTTCTGAAAATGGATCTTCTCGGGCAGGCGGGACTGAGTGTCCTGCGGGATTGCCGGGAAAACCTGCGCGCGGAGGCGGAACGGTTGCCGCAACATTCCGGAGCGGATCCCCGCGACCCCCTTTCGGAGGTGGATTACGGCGACGACCGGATCTACCGAATGGTGCGCGAGGGCGGGGCGCGGGGCGTCTTCCACATCGAATCCCCGGCCATGACGGGGCTGCTCCGTCTTTGCCGCTGCGCGGACATCGACTGTCTTGTCGCAACCGTTTCCGTCATCCGTCCGGGGGCGGCCAATGAAGACAAAAAGACGCGTTTCGCGTTGCGCTATCTTGGCCGGGAGGAGCCGGAGTACGCCCATCCCGTGCTGGAGGAAGTTTTGCGGGACAGTTACGGGCTCCTGATTTACGAGGAACACATTCTCCTCGTCGCCCACCGTTTCGCGGGAATGGATTACGGGACGGCCGATCTGCTGCGCCGCCTGCTCGTGAAAAAGGGGGACGAGGAGGCGCTGGCGGAGCTGGAAGCAGTCTTCCGGGCCTCCGCACAGAAGGCGGGACGGGAGGAGGAGGAGATCGCGACGGTCTGGCACGAGCTGCGGGAATTTTCCGGCTTCATGTTCAACAAGGCGCACGGGGCCGCGTACGCCGTGGAGGCTTTCCACGGCTGCTGGCTGAAGTACCACTGGCCGGTGCACTTTCTCGCCGCCGTCCTCAACAACCGCCGCGGCTTTTACGCCCCGCTCGTTTATGTAATGGAAATCCTGCGACACGGGGGCGGTTTCCGTCTGCCCGACGTCCAGGCTCCGGCGGCGGACGGTTACCTCGTTCGCGAGGGAAGGGTGCAGGTCCCACTGTGGCAGATCAAGGGCCTGTCGGTCCGCTTCCGGGAACGCTGGGCGCGGGAGCGGGCGCGCGCTCCCTTCCATGACTGGCGGGACCTCCGCCGGCGCTGCCAGCTCGGGCGGGCCGATGCGGAATTGCTTGCGCGGACCGGGGCGCTGCGGTCCTTTTTCGAAAACCGCCACGAGGCTATCTGGGAGGCGGGGCGCCTCGCGGTGAAGGGCGGTGGCTATGGGGAAGAGGACCTGTTCGCGGCGGTCGAAGAGGGACAGCGGCATGCGCGCTTCGCCCCTATGGAGGCCCGTGATCGCGCCCGGGCAGAGGCGGAGCTCCTCGGATTTCCGGTCAGCCTTCCCCCCTGGGCCTTCTGGATGGAGAATCTCGAACGCCGAGGCACCGTACCGGTCGCGGAAGTAGAACACTACCTTGGGCGGGAAGTGGAGATCGCCGGCTTGCAGGTATCCCACCGCCTCCATCGCGGACGGAACGGGAAGTTGATGAAATTCGTTTCCTTCGCCGACGAGACCGGCATGGCGGAAACGGTTCTCTTTTCCGATCAGTACCGGGAATTCGGCTGGGCGCTGGCACAGCAGGAGGCGGCGCGGGTGCGCGTCCTCGTGGAACCGGATGCCGCCGGGAGCGGGATCAGCCTCACCGTGACGGCGGTGGGGTAGCCCGGGCCATTCCTCCTCTTGCCACGAGGCATTCCCGTCGTAGGTTCGCGGAAATGGCACCCTTGGCATCCGGCATGCGTATCCGTTATCCCGCGGAGCTCCCCATCGTGGAGCACCGCGAGGCGATCCTTGGCATGCTCCGGGAGCACCAGGTCGTCGTCATTGCCGGCGAGACCGGATCCGGAAAGACGACGCAGCTGCCGAAGATGTGCCTTGAAGCCGGGCTCGCGGAAAAGGGACGTATCGCCTGCACGCAACCGCGCCGGGTGGCGGCCTTGTCCATTTCACGACGCGTGGCGGAGGAACTGGGCGTTGCCTGGGGGCAGGAGGTCGGTGCGAAAATCCGCTTTACCGACAGGACGCAGCGGGAGACGCGCATCAAGTTTCTCACCGACGGCATGCTGTTGAATGAGATCCAGCGCGATCCGCTCCTCCGCGAATACAAGGTCGTCCTCGTCGACGAGGCCCATGAACGCAGCCTGAACATCGACTTCCTCCTCGGTTACCTGAAGCAGCTTCTGCCGAAGCGGAGGGACCTGAAGGTGATCATCACCTCCGCCACCATCGATACGACCGCCTTCTCCAGGGCCTTTGGCAACGCGCCCATCCTCGAGGTAAGTGGTCGTCTTTACCCGGTGGAGACGCGCTACCTGCCGGTGGACGAGTTGCTGGAGGAAAGCGGG
>JAAAOD010000191.1 GCA_009908535.1 Verrucomicrobiota bacterium | reverse complement strand
AGTTCACGGTTGTCGACGCGGACCACGATCCGGTTCTCGCCGGGTTCGAGGAAGGCGCCTAGGTCATAGCGGTGCGGGGTGGACAGGCTGTACTCGCGGCCGACGGGATGGCCGTTGATCCAGACCCTCGATTCCCAGAGAACCCGTTCGAAAACAAGACGCGATCCGTCGCGGAACCAGTCTTCGGGAAGGGTGACGGTGCGCGCGTACCACGCCGCGCCGACGTACTGGTGTTCCTGCAGGAGCCGCTTCAGGGTGGGGGCCTTCAGGTTCAGCTCCGCGGTCGTCTCGTTTCCCTTTTCCGCCGTCGTGGTGGTGGCGGGCAGGGCAATGGTATCGGAAAGGTCGCTACGGAACCATTCCTCCTCGATTCCGATATCTTCGGGATCGAGCTGGAATTGCCATTCGCCGGCGAGGTCGAGGGTCTGGGGAGTGGCAATTGCGGTAAGCGGCATGGCGAGAAAGAGGAAGAGGGATCGTTTTTTCATGATGGAAAGCGGGTTGGTTTGCTACGGGGAGGAGACCTTCGGGTTGGGAATCGGAGTGAGCGCGCCGACGCGGGCGCGCCAGCGGTCCAGTTTTTGGCGGAGTTCGAGGGCTTGCGCGGGCATTTCCCCGGCGAGGTTGTTCGTTTCGCCGATATCCTCGGCGAGGTTGTACAACTCGACGGAACCGTTCAAGGCCTCGATCAGCTTCCAGTCGCCGTCGCGTATGGCGGAGACCGGGTCGCTGCCCTGCGGCGAATAATGCGGGTAGTGGAAAAACAAGGACGTCCGCGCCGGTTGGTGCCCGTGGAGGACCGGAACGAGGCTGACCCCGTCGAAGGCTTTGTCCTGGGGGGCCGGAACTCCCGCGAGGTCGAGCAGGGTCGGATACAGATCATGGGTCGTGGCGAGGACCTCCGTGGTGCGGGGCGGCAGCCCGGGGGCCTTGATGAGGTAGGGAATGCGGATCCCTCCCTCGTATAGCCAGCCCTTGCCGGCACGGAAAGGCTCCGCGCTGGTGGGGCCGTTCTTGTGCCCGCGGGTGGTCAGGGGTCCGTTGTCGGCGACAAAGGCGACAATGGTGTTTTCCGCGAGGCCCTGTTCCTCGAGGGCTTGCATGACCTCGCCCACGGCGAGGTCCATGGCCTCGACCATGGCCGCGTAGGTGGGATCGCCGACGGAGGTGCGCGTCCAGAAATCCCCTTCTTTGCGGAACGTCGGTTTTTCTTTGCCCTCCGTTTTGGCGGCGTATTTTTCCTTCAGGT
Organism: Verrucomicrobiota bacterium; assembly: GCA_009908535.1. Taxonomy (GTDB): domain Bacteria; phylum Verrucomicrobiota; class Verrucomicrobiia; order Opitutales; family Oceanipulchritudinaceae; genus Oceanipulchritudo. Next base: position 2,479 of record JAAAOD010000191.1, on the reverse strand, counting down.
CCTCGCGGGCGAGCAGCGGGGTGTGGACGGAATAAAAGGAAAGGACGGCGAGGAATGGATTCTCCGCATTGTCCTCGATAAAGGAACTCGTTTCGCGGCCGAGGCGCTCCGGAAGATGCTCGCCCTCGGGACCGTCTTCAAGGCGGGGATTGCCGTAGGGGGAGAAATACTGCTTGCCGCCGTAGGGGCCGCCGCGCGACCAGCCGCCTTTGTTGATATCGAAGCCCTGGTCTTCGGGATAGAAGCCCTCCGGTCCGAGGTGCCATTTGCCCGCGAAAAAGGTGGCGTAGCCTTCCGCCTTGAAGGCCTCCGCGAGGGTGACCCGCTCAAGATCCAGTTCGGGCTTGTTGCGGGCGGGCAGGAGGGGCCGCTGCGAAAGGCGCGGATGGTTCAGGGCGCGCTCCGGCGTCGGGCAACCGTGATAGTCCGTGATGCCGACGCGGGCGGGATGGAGGCCGGTGAAAATACTCGCCCGCGTGGGGCTGCACACCGGACTGGCGGCATAGCCGTTCGTGAAGAGAACGCTCTCCTCCGCCAGACGGTCGGTGTGCGGGGTCTCGTAAAAAGAATTGCCGTAGGCGCCGAGGTCGCGTGGGCCGAAGTCGTCCACGATGAAGAGAACCACATTGGGCGGGGCCTCGTTCGCGGCGGCGAGCAGGTTGCCGGCGGCAAGCAGGCCGCCGAGGAGAAGGGAAACGGGACGTTTATTCATTTTGCGATCAAGGAGATTGGATCAGGACGGTGCTGATGGAGCGGGGGGGAAAGGTAAAGGAGGCTTTCCCGACAGCGTTTGCCGGAAGGGAGCGGAAGGTCGCCCCCGCCGTGGTCGTCCATGCCTCGAGAGAGGCCCATTCCGCCATTCCCGCGGACAGCCGCCGCTCCCGCGGTTCGTCCGCGAAGTTCAGAACGACAAGGGCGGTCTCCTTTCCGTCGGGGGATTGGAAAGCGACGGCGTTGAGGTCTTCGAGGTCGTCCGCTCCCTGCAGCCCGATCCGCTGCCATCCGGGACGGACAAAGCGGCTGAAGTGGGCCATGACCCAGAGGTTCTTTTCCGGGACGAGATGGCCGCCCTTGGAAAGATCGTCCTCGTCTTCGGCCTCGATGCGGATGAGCTGGAACTGGTTGCGGTAGTCCCAGATGTCCTGCTCGAAAGCGACCCAGAAGGACCAGCCGGTGACATTGGCGTACTTCAGGTCGGCAAGAATGACCTTGCCGATGAAGAGGGCGATGTCCCAGCGCGTCTGCGGTTGGTTTTCCCGGATGCGGGTGAGGTCGATGAGGCTGTACTCCGTCTGACGGAGGCCGATCCCGAGGGACTGCGCCTTGTCGCGGGCGGCCGTCCGGGTCTCGCGGATCTGCTCCGTCGTCCGGTTCAGCCAGTAACTGTGCGCCGCCGCCACCGGTGCGAGCCGTGGCCGGTCCCCGATGTAGTGCGGGCTTTCAGGCGAGAACAAGGCTTCCAGCTGATTGGAGAACCGCGGGTCCTTGTGTTCCTTGGTCAGCGAAAGCCATTCCGCCGCCTCGGGGATGAGCAGGCGCGCGGCGAGGTCGGTCCCCTGTAGTTGATTATCCAATACACGGACCAGCCGGGCGATTTCCGCGTTCGTGTAGGAACAGCCCTCCTGCTTGGCGGTGTTCCAGGGATACTGGGGCTCGTTCAGCGGGCTCAGGTAATCGAAGTCGACTCCCATCCGGTCGCGATAGAAGCGGAGTACGCGAACAAGATAGGCGGCGTAGTCGCCGTAGGCATCCTCGCGCAGGTTGGAGCGGATCTCCCCGGTAGCCCGGCCGAGACCGTTCTTCGTCTGCGAGACATGCGGACTGATGGAGAAGGCGACGAACTGGTCGACGCCGAACTGCTTCGCCTGTTCAAGGAACCAGCGTTGGCCGGGAGAGCGGGTCCAGTCCCAGCCTTCGCCGTCCGTGTCGAGGTAGCTGCTGGCGCGGCGTGTCGGGTTGCTGATCCCGCTGTCCTCGCCCTGTTCCGCGCTGCCGGCCCCGATGTTGACCCGCCAGACGGAGAGGGCGGCGCCTTCCGGTTCTCCGTTTTCCTTCCATCCGTCGGAAAAGAGCAGGCGCGCCGCCTTCTCCTTTTCCTCCGCGCTCCAGTAGCGCCCGATGAATTCCCCGTTCCATGCGTCGGAGGCACCGAAGCCCTCCATCGTCTGGTAGGTCTTTCCGGGATGCCAGTGCAGGTCGTTGGCGGCGGGTAAGGTCGATGACATGGCAATTCCCGCCATCGCCGTGCATAAACTGCATGTACGGGACCAGAGGATCATGATGCGGCCTTTTTCGGGTTAGAAGGACATCGTCACCGTCATGAAGATGCGGCGCGGTTGCTGCGTCGTGAAGCGGTCGATGACGTCCGGGTAGCTGTGGTCCTCGTTCGGAACGGGGGCGTAGCGGATCGGAATCAGGTCGGTATTGTTGAAAAGATTCCGGACATTCAACTGGACCCTTGTGCGCACGCCCTTGATCA
>JAAAOD010000152.1 GCA_009908535.1 Verrucomicrobiota bacterium | reverse complement strand
GCGCATCTCGAGGCGTTTCAGGGTTTCGAGGACAATCGAGGCGTCCGGCGGCAGCGTCGCCCGCACTTCAAACAAGGCCCTGCAAACCGCTTCGTAGCCGGGATCCGGCTGACCCCGGGCACCGCGAAGTTGCCGGATGTAACGAATGGCACGGTCAATGAGCTTGAAGTTGCTGGGTTTTACCCATGTCATGCAATTGCCTTCGTACCGTCCGCAGAGGCCCGCCACCGAGGTGCTGTTTGCATTGAGCAACAACTTGAGGGCAAGATTGCGGCTCAAGGCATCGCGGGGCGAGGGGAGGGTTAGCGAGAGCCCGGCAAAGTCCATGTGCACGCCTTCCGGCCTATCCCCGATTGCGAAAATGCGGCTTTCCTTACCGGTCTTGCCCCGCCGGTGCGTAGCGGCCATGCGCGAAATATCATATCCCATGAGGTGCGCGTCGTCCGCCAGGCCGGCAACTTCGGGCCATTCGAGGGTGCGCGGCGGGCGTCCGAGGAGGTTGGCCCATGCGCTCGCGGCATCCGCTTGGGATGGAATGGCAAGGTAGACTTGGCTGGCGGGCTGATCCGGTCGCCGGGTGTTTTCGAAGGGGTGTAAGCTGAACGTGGGCGATCGTTCGGTGGTGTCGGTCAGGACGGTGAGACCGTAGGTGTCCGTCTGATACAGGATGGGTGTTCCCGCTTTCACCGCCGCCGCTTCGGCCTCGATGAAGGGCGCTATGAGGGTGTAATCAAGCGCACGGAGAAAGGAAACCAGTTCTTCGGCCGCAACGGCCAGCCCCTGGAAATCGTCCTGATAACGCAGGGCCAGCCCCAACGCAGCCAGCTGAACCGTGGCAGCCTGCATGCGCGTACTCCCGGCGAGGGCCATCGGGCCGGTAGGGAGCGGCAACCGCTCAATGTCCGTACGGGCAAGGATACGCGCTGAGCGCGCGGCGACCGCTTTTAACATCCCGTCGGGATTGCAGTAGCAAAACCACGGCGGGCGCCGGGAAAGCTCGGCCGCGTGTTCGGTGGCGGCAATGACAAAGGGAGTCTCTCCGCCTTCCGTGATGCCGATCAACAGGTCGTTTTCCGTGAAGCCCAGTTCCTCCAGTTGCCGTCGCCCGTAGTCCGGGCGGTCTTCAAATCCCTCCAGCGAGCGGATCAAGGCCGCATCTCCTCCGGCCATAAAACCGACCACCGAGCCGCGGTACGGTTCGGCAATCCATCCTCGGCGGCAAAGGGCCTCAAGGGTCAGAGCGAGGCGCCCGGTTGCCCCGCAGCCCGCAAGGAAAATCCGGCCCCCGCCGCGCAAAGTCCGGGCGACGGACCCCGCGAGGTCGGCGATCCGCCGCCGCCCGGTCAGGACAACTCCGAGGGCTTTCCGGTCGACGCGGTGCAGCATTTCCAACGCTCCCGGTAAATCGCTTTGCACCCACTGGGAGAGGTTTTGTGTCCACGGATGACTTTGCTCCGTCGGCAGTTCACCCAGCCGAAACTGGTCGGCGATCTCCAGAAACGCGCGTGCCTGTTCCGCTGGAGTTTCTTCTGAAGCCACAAGCCTACGCTTCAGGGCTCAGATGGAAGGGCAATAAAAATGAAGAAATCGAGAGGGGATTGGGCCAACTTCTCACGACCTCGGCTGCTTCCCAATTGCCCGGAGAGCAGGGAGGTCCGTCGGGCCGCTCGTAGCGAACGAGCGACAGCCGTTCGGTCGATCCGGGCCGAACCGCTCGTAGCGAACGAGCGACAGCCGTTCGGTCGATCCGGGCCGAACCGCTATCGCGGGTTCGCTACCCCGTGAAGTCGGCCCCGCAAACGGCGGCCACCCGGGCCGCTTCGCAGAAGCGGCGGACCGCTTCCGGAATAAGGTCGCGGTCAAGGGCGCCGAAGCTCAGGCGCACGAAATGGGACGGCGCTTTTCCGGCAAAACACAGGTCGCCCGGGACGTAGAGGATGTCCTGTTCGAGACAGGCCCTGTGAAAAGGCGACCCCATCCGCGTATCCATATTTTCGCGCGCTCTGGCCCAGAGGAGAAGGCCGCCCTGCGGGCTCTGCCAGGTCCATCCGGCTTCGGGGAGCCCGTTTTCGCGCAGGGCCGTTTCGAGCACGCGGCATTTTTCGAGGTAATGCTTCCGGATTTCCCACAGATGGGACTCGTAAGCGCCTCTTTCAAAGATGTGCTGCAGGATGGCCTGGTTGAAGTGCGCGGACCCGAAATCCTGATGGCCCTTGATGCGGGCGAAAACCCGCAGGCTCTCCGACGCCCGGCTGGCGATAAACCCGGTTTTGAGGCCGGTGGCAAAGGGCTTGGTGAACGTTCCCAGATAAAATACGGGATAATCGCGCCAGGCCTCGAGGGACAGGAGGCTGCGGGCGGGGAAGGGGCGGTCGAAATACAATTCCCGGTAAGCCATATCCTCGATCACCGGGATCGGGCGCTCCATGCCTTCGAGGATGCGGGCGAGGCCGGTTTTCTCCTCCTCGCCGATGCAGCGCGTGGAGGGATTGGCGAACGCCCCCATCAGGTACATCAGGCGGACCCGATCCCCTTCGCCGGATTGGCGCAGACGCGCCAGCAGCTCCTCAAGGCCGGGGAGGTCGATCCGCCCCTCGCCGTCCGCCGGCATCGGAACGGCCCTGACACCGAGCCCTTTCAGCAGCTCGAGAAAGACGAAATAGCTCGGGCTCTCCACAAGGACGATGTCGCCGGGGTCGCAGAACATCTGCACGAGGATGTACAGGGCCTGCTGGGAGCCATTCGTGACGAGGCACTGTTCCTCATCAAGGTCGAGCGCCTCTTCGCCGGGATAGCCTTTCAGGAGCTGCGCGACGCACCGGCGGAGTCCCGGCCGCCCGACGTTCATTCCGTATTGCAGGTGCGCATTTCCCCCGGTTCCGGCAAGGGCGTGCACCGCCTCTTCGACAAGATCGCCGGGAAGAACGCGGTTATCCGTGAAGCCGGCGGCAAGCGAGAGCATGCGGGGACGCGAAAGGGCTTCCGCCATCAGCCGCGTGATCACGGAGTCCCCCTCCCGGGCGTTCCGGCCAAGGCGGGAGTAAAGAATTTCCGGTCGGTCCGGCGTGGAAAAATTGGATGATTGCATGAGGATGCGGACCACATTGACGAGGAACCCCGCGTTTCCAATCCGGAAATTTTACCGGAGGCGGCGGCACGGATTATCTGGCGTCCCGATAGCCGGCGGCGTAGGCCTCGAATACCTTCCGGATCTCGTCGCGGATGCGACGGAAGGCCTCCGCCTCCGATTCGCCCTCGCGGGCCGCTTTGGGCGGGTCCTCGAAACCCCAGTGGTGGCGGCGAACCTTGCCGGGAAAGACCGGACAGGCCTCGTTCGCGTTGTCGCAGACGGTAATGACAATGTCGATATCCGCGTGCAGGTACGTATCGAGGTGCTCCGACTTGTTCCCGGAGATGTCGATCCCGATCTCCCCGAGGACCTCCACCGCCGTCGGATGGACGTAGCCCGCGGGCTTCGATCCCGCGCTGAAAACTTCGAACAGATCCCCCGCCGCCTCGCGGAGGATCCCCTCCGCCATGTGGCTGCGGCAGGAATTGCCCGTGCACAGGATCAACACTTTCGGCTTCGTAATATTCATCAAAAGGTATATTCTTTTGGTGGTATGCAAGGTCAAGCCGGGAGTGCATCACTTTTCGGATGAGGAAAGCGCCGGCTTCGGGCGTGGCGGAGCACGCCCATTGACATTTTCAAGGCGGGACATCATGCAAGTCGGCAC
>JAAAOD010000019.1 GCA_009908535.1 Verrucomicrobiota bacterium | reverse complement strand
ATTGGTCATGGTCTGCTTGCGGAGATAGTCATCGGGAACGAGGGAGAGGTTCGCCTTCGTGACTTCGATGAAGTAGCCAAAGGCGTTGTTGTACTTCACCTTGAGGTTTTTGATGCCGCTCCGTTTGACTTCGGCGGCCTCGAACTCGCGGATCCAGGCGCGGGAATCGCGGGTGAGGGAGCGCAGGCGGTCCAGTTCGCCGTCGTAACCGTCGGCAATGAAGCCGCCATCCTGGAGTTGAGCGGGGAGGGCGTCGTTGAGGGCGCGGTCCAGAAGTTCGCGCAGTTCCGTGAATTCCTCCACGCCGTCGGCGAGCCGTTCGAGGACGGGGCTGCGGAACTCGCTGAGGACGGAACGGATGTGCGGAAGCTGGTGGAGGGTCTGCCGGACGGCCCCCGGTTCGCGCGGATTGCGCAGGCCGTTGCGCAGGCGCCCGAGAATGCGGGGCAGGTCGCGGACCCCGCGCAGGTATTCCTGGGTCTCGGAAGTGAGTCCGGGGGCGGAAAGGAATTCCTCCACGCAATCCTGCCGCCGGCGCAGTTCCTCAAGCTCGAGGGGCGGGCGGGTGAGGTATTGCTCGAGAAGGCGCGCCCCGGCAGCTGTCGCAGTGCGGTCCATGGCGCCGAGGAGAGAACCCTTGCGCCCGCCTTTGCTGGAACGGAAGATCTCGAGGTTCCGCAGGGTGGCGGGATCGATCTGCAGGCAGGAGGCGGTCCGGTACTCGCGGATGCCGCGCAGGTTCGCCGGCGTTGCACATAGATTCTCCGCTGCGTAGTCGATGAGGGCTCCGGCGGGACCGAGGCCGGGATGGTCGCGGGCGATGCCGAAGCCGTCGAGGTTGAGGACGCCCAGGGTCTCCATGACGGTGCGGGCACCACCGCGCGGATCAAACAGCTCCGGCAGCCGGTGCGAGACGGTCCGGCCTTCGAGGAGCCGGGCAAGGTCCTCCATGCTTTTCGCGGTGCTCTCGTCCGCGCTCTGCCATGCCTCTGGAGCGCCTTCGGGGAGAACGATCTCCCGCGGATCGAGGGCGTGGAAAACATTGAGGAGGATGGCCGGGGAAGGGCTCGCCGCGACTTGGAAATCCCCGGTGCTGAGGTCCATCCATGCTGCCGCGAAACCGTTTGCGCCCCAGTCGAGGGCGAGCAGATACTGGTTGTGCGCGGCCTCGAGGTGCTGGTCCTCCAGGGTGGTGCCGGGAGTGAGGATCCGCGTCAGCGAGCGCTTGACGAGCTGTCCCGGCTTCGGCGTCTCCATCTGCTCGCAGATCGCGACCTTGTAACCGGCGCGCAGGCATTTCTGGATGTAGCCGTCGGCGGCGTGGTAGGGGATGCCCGCCATCGGTTGTCCGTTGCGCTGGGTCAGGGTGATGTCGAGCACCTCCGCGCCCTTGTCGGCGTCCTCGTCGAACATCTCGTAAAAGTCACCCAGCCGGAAGAGCAGGAGGGTATCCGGCGAGAGTTTCGCCTTCACCTCCAGGTACTGCTGCATCATCGGGGTGCTTTTGCGAGGGGACGACGGCATGGTCGGCAAAAACGGGCATGCTTTGAAGATGGCTTTGTCGAGGCAATGCTTAATCCCGCCCGGATCCGGGGGGATGACGGCCGTTCCGGCGGGACGGGGAAGGAAAGCGCGGAGTTGACCTGCAGGCTGGTTCCGGAAGAAATGGATGCAATGGCAGCTGTCGAATTGCAGGTCCGCGAGTGGGGAGCCTCGATGGCGGGAAAACCCGTTCTCGTCCTGCACGGGCTTCTGGGTTCCTCCCGCAACTGGAGCGCCGCCGGGAAAGCCCTGGCGACCTCGCATCGCGTTCTCGCGGCCGACCTGCGCAACCACGGCGAAAGCCCGCATCTCCGTCCGATGGACTACCCGGCGATGGTGGAGGACCTCCTCGGCCTGCTCGAGAGCCTGCAGCTTCCGGCCGTTCATCTTATCGGACACAGCATGGGGGGAAAGGCGGCCATGTTGCTGACCTGCCGTTTCCCGGAGCGGGTGAGCAGCCTCACGGTGGTTGATATCGCCCCGCGGGCCTATCCTCCGCGATGGGAAAAGGAGTTCGCCCTGCTGCGCCGGCTTCCGGTGGAACAGCTACAGAGCCGTTCGGAGGCGGAGGCGGAACTAAGCCCTGAGATCAGGGACTGGGCCTTCCGGCAATTCCTTCTCAGCAACCTGGAAAGGGCGGAGGAAGGCGGCTTTCGCTGGAGGGTCCCTCTTGCCCTCCTCGAGGAATCCCTTCCGAATCTGTTTCAGCAAATGCCCCCGCCGGGGGAGGCGGCATGGCCGGGTCCGGCGCTTTTCCTGCGCGGGGAGAATTCCCGTTTTGTCGGGGAGGCGGACCTCCCGCTGATCCGGGAGTTTTTTCCGGCGGGGAAACTGGAAACCGTCGCGGGGGCCGGGCACAATGTGCATTTTGATCAGCGCGACCGTTTTGTCCGGCGCGTGCGGGCGCATCTGGAGGCGGCGGAGCGATGATTCTCGGGGTGGAGAGCTCCTGCGATGAATCGGCCATTGCGCTCTTTGACGCGGAGCGCGGCCTGCGCGGCGAGTGGATCCACTCCCAGATCACGCGGCACCAGCCCTATGGGGGCGTGGTTCCCGACCTCGCGAGCCGGGAGCATCTCGACCACTTTCCACCTCTGCTGGAGGCGGTGGTCGCCTCCGGGCGGCTAGGGCAGGTCCGGGAAATCGCCGTCACCTCGGGTCCCGGCCTCGCCGGTTCGCTCGCCCTCGGAATGTCCCTTTCGCTTGCCCTCGGGGCGGCCCTCGAAGTGCCGGTGTACGGGGTCAATCATCTCCGCGGGCACGCCTTCTCCCCTTTTATCGCCGTGCACGAAAGGGATCCTGCCGCCTTTCCGGCGATTTTCGCGGAGCGTCTTCCGCATCTCGGCCTGATCGTCTCCGGTGGCAACACCGTCCTTTTTTCCCTCGAGGAAGGACCGCGCCTGCACGTCCTCGCGGAGACGGTCGACGACGCCGCCGGGGAAGCGCTCGACAAGGGGGCGAAGCTCCTCGGGATGCCGTACCCGGGCGGCCCCGAACTGGAAAAGCGGGCGCGGGGCGGCGATTCCACCGCTTACCCCTTTCCGCAGGCCTTTCGGGCCCGCGGCGAGAAGCGCTTTTCCTTCTCCGGCCTGAAAACGAGCCTGCGCTACCGCCTCGAGAAAATGGGGGACGCGGAGCTTGCGCGGCAAATGCCGGATCTCTGCGCGAGCTACCAGGAAGCGGTCGTGGCCGCCCTTGTCCGCAAGACGGGACAGTTTCTTGAGGCCGGCCGCTGGCGCAGCCTCGGCCTCAGTGGGGGCGTGGCCAATAACCGCCGCTTGCGGGATGAATTTTCCGGGCTGGGGTGGCGGCTGGGACTGCCCGTGGACATGGCACGGCCCGCCCACACCGGGGACAATGCCGCCATGATCGCCTTCACGCGCTTTGCCGATCCCCTTGCCTGCCGGGAAGCGCCGACCACTTTCGATCCCTCGTGGGAACTTGCTTGAAAGAGGCCATGGCTTCCGGCAGCCTGAAAGGATGGATACGGAGTTGGAAGAGGGCGGAGCTTTGCTGCTTGATTTCGGTAAAATCGAAGCCATCGCCGCCAAGGCTCCGGGCGTCATTCCCGCCGTGGCGCAAAGCATCCATGACGGGCGTGTGCTGATGATTGGCTACGTCAATGAGCAGGCGCTGCGGACCGCCCTCGAGGAAGGCGTGGCCGTTTTCTGGAGTACGAGCCGGAACCGCCTCTGGGTCAAGGGATCGGGAAGCGGAAATCTGCTCCGCCTCCGTGAAGTCCGGGTCAACTGCGAGCAGAATTCGCTCCTTTACCTGGTGGAACCGGTGCGGGAGGGGGTCTGTCACACACGATACGACAGTGGCGGTCATCGTGACAGTTGCTTTTACCGCCGTATCAACGACGGTCAGCTCGAACACGCTCCCTATGAAATATCCTGGCAGACAGGCCCGCACAGACGAGAGCGACTGGGCTGATCCCGGCTACTTCGCCGGCGAATCCAGAACGGTCAATGCCCTGCGCGTGCTCATCCAGCTGGTACGGCCTCCGGCCGGACACCGGACCCTCCCCACGAAAACGGGCGTCGCCCTCATTCTTCTGACGATCGGGATCGGTTCCGCCGCTTTCAACACTGGCCACAACATTCTCTACCTCGCCCTTTCCGTTCTCCTCAGCACTCTCCTCGTCAGCGGGATCCTCAGCTGGTTGAATTTCAAGGGATGCCGCTGGCGCATGGAGCTTCGCGACCGCCTGCGGGTGGGGGAACGCACCCCGGTGCATTTGCTGCTCCACAACGGGAAACGCCGCCTGCCCACCTACTGCCTGACCTTCCGGGTCGGGGCGCAGCGGGAGGGTCGGTACGCTTCCATCCGCCTGCCTTCCCGTCTGGAAGCGGGCGAGGAGACCCGCCTGTTGTGGGACTTCGTCCCGCAGCAGCGAGGGATAGAATGGGTGGCGCTCGCCGGTCTCGTTTCACGGTATCCCTTCGGCTTCCTGAAAAAGAAGATCCGCGACAGTTACCGCCGCGAAGTGCTGGTCTGGCCTCGGCGTATCGCCTGCCGCTTCCACGGGAGCCGTGCCGGTCGCACACGTCCCCACGGTGCCCGGCGCCGCCCGGGGGAGGGCGTGGAGCTGGTCCGCCTGCGGGAATACCGCCCGGGGGATCCGCCCCGGAAAGTTCACTGGAAGGCGAGTGCGCGCGTGGGCAAGCTTCAGGTGCGCGAGACCGCCCAGGAGGAAAACCAGTCTTTCCGGATCTTTGTCGAACCCGACCAATCCCTCTGGAAGGACGAGGCCGCCTTCGAACGGATGTGCTCCGCCGCCGCCTCCCTCGCCGAGGATCTCTTCCAGCACGGTCAGCTGCAGGGGGTGCAGGTCGCCGGGGAGAGCTACCGGCCGGTCCGGAGCCAGGAGGATCTGTATCGATTTCTTGACGACCTCGCGCTGCTGAAGCGGGAGACTGTGATCGCGGGCGAGGGGCCGCGCGGTCTTGCCGGAGCGGTCCGCTTCCGCGATGGCGGAAACGGCAGCGTGGTCCTTTTCAACGAGGAGGCGATCCTTGGAGAAGCTTGACGACAACGAACTGGCCATCCTGCGCTGGGTCCTCGGCCAGTGCCTCCTCATCGTGTCCTTGCTCGGTGGCTACACGGTCGATCTCGGGTCCGGCTGGCTCGTGACCGCCGGACTCGGCCTCACCTTCCTGAGCCTTTTCCGTCCCGGCCTGACCGGAGCGGCCCCGCGTTGGAGCGGGAAGGTCGCGCCGCTGCTGCTGCTGCTGATCGTCGTCCTCGATTTTCTGCAGAGTGGCGGCGACATCCTGCCGCCCCTCTACCGCATGGTCGTGCTCCTCGCCCTCTACCGCGCCCTGCAGGCGCGGTCGCCGCGCGAAGACCTTCAACAGCTGGCGCTCACGCTCTTCATGATGCTGTTGACCGGGGTCCTCAGCCAGGAAGTGGGCTTTGCGGTGCAGCTGCTGGTCTACACCCCGCTGGCGATGTTCCTTCTCTTTACCGTGACCCTCTCGCAGAGGGAGATAGAGGGGGAGGTGGCGGACGAATTGCCTGCGCGGCCGGTCTTCGGGCTCATTCCGCGTCGCGTCCTGCTGCGCCGTGTCTGCCGGCGGCTGGAGGGCCGGACCCTGCTCGCGGTCGCCGGTCTCGCGGCTGCGATGACGGCCCTTTCTCTGCTCCTTTTCCTTTCCCTGCCCCGTTTTGACATCGGTCAGTCCCTCCCCTTTCCCGAGCTCAGGGCGGGCAGCAGCCTGACCGGGTTTTCGGACCATATCCGCTACGGGGATGTCGTGAATATCCTCGAGGACGACCGCATCGCCCTGCGCGCGGATGCGCCGGAGACGAATCCCCCGGCCCGTCCTTACTGGCGCATGGTCGTCCTCGACGGCTACTATGACGGCGGTTACGTCGTTTCGCCGGATGCCCTCAAGGCCCGCGAGCGCATCCGGCAACACCGTCTCCGCTTCGGAAGGCTCACCGCCGCGGAGGGACGCGACGAGGAGTGGACGCTTTATCTGGCCGGCGGGGTCAGCGCTTATCTCCCGACCGGCAGCCGTTTCGGGCGCGTTTTGTTCAACAACCGGCAGGAACTGCTCGTCGACCTGCGCACCCGTGTCCTTCGCCGGACGGAGATTCCGGCAAGCACCTTCTCCCTTCGCTACGAAATGGTTTCCTTCGACGAATGGATCCCGGCGACAAGTGCGGACCACGCCTTGCGAAAGGTGGAACCGCAACCATTTGCGACCGGCGACGAGAACTACCTCGACGCGCTCCCTTATCCGGCGACCACGACGGCCCTTCCCGAGGGCGAGAGCAACCGGAAAATCCTCGCTGCAGCCCTCGCTGCCTCGGGGATCGCGCAATTCGCCGATCCGGAAAAACGCGTACGTCGGCTCTCGCTGTGGCTTCGTTCGAGCCGCGGATACAGCCTCCGCACGGCTGTTCCTGAAGGAGAAGCCGATACCCTGTTGCGTTGGCTCGCTTCGGGCGAACCCGGCCACTGCGAGTTGTTTGCCGGTTCTCTCGCCCTGCTGGCCCGCGCCGCTGGCCATCCCTCGCGGGTGGTGACCGGATTCGCGGGCGGGGATTGGAACGGTTACGAGAATTACTTCATGGTCCGCAACCGGCACGCTCATGCCTGGTGCGAGGTTTGGGTACCGGAGGGCGGCTGGCTCCGCCTCGATCCGACGCCGGGCGCGGGCCAGGACGCGGGGACGGTTGAATCCGCCCTCGCCCAGGGAAGCCTCCTCGCCGACCAGACCTTCACCGCCTACCTCGACAGCCTCCGCATGCTCTGGTACCGCCGCGTGATCCAGTTCGACGAGGAGGACCAGGAATTGATGCGGGAGACCGCCCAGGATCTCGGCGAAGAGGCCTGGTCCGTCTTGAAGGAAGCGGTGCGGGGGACTTTCCAATGGTGGCGGGACGCCTTCCGGGAGGCCGTTGAAGGGGAGGGAAGGGAACGGAGTTTCCTCCAGGCCCTGACGCCGGTTTTCCTTATCCTCGGCACCGGCGCCGGGTTGGCCCTGGCGCTTCGCGTGTACCGGAAACGTGGCTACACCGAACGCGTCCGCCGGCGGGCCGGACGTCTTCTGCGCGAAGGGGACAGGAAGGGCAGCGGACCCGTTCCGGCCCGGGAGGGATTGCGCCTGCTGCGGTACGGCCCGCCGAAGGAATGGCCGCAGAAGCCGGAAGGCATCCTGCGCGAGGGACGCAGCTGGGCGCGGCGCAGGCCGTAGGATGAGGGAAGGGCGGTCAGGCTTCCCGCCGTCACATTCCTAGATAGTCGGAGAAGACGGCCTTGGCGATGGGGGCGGCGGTGGAGCCGCCGCCGTAGGTGGTATTTTCGGCGGGGACGCCCTCGACGAGAACAGCGACGGCGACACGGGGATTCTCGACCGGAGCATAGCCGACGAACCACGCGAGGGTGGTGGGTTCGCCGTCCTTGCGCACCTGGGCGGTGCCGGTCTTTCCCGCCACGGGCATGCGCGGGCCGCCGGCGAGGCGGGCGGTCCCGCGTTCCCCGGCCTGGCGCATACCTTCATGAAGGAGGGCGAGCTGGGCGGGCGGCAAATCGATGGGTGGGCCGACCTCCGCCGGCGCATCGGCGTGCAGCAGCGTCGGCTGCAGAAAGGTCGTGTTCCGTGCAAGGGCGGCGGCGAAGCTGGCCATCTGCATGGGAGTAAGCAGGAGAAAGCCTTGTCCGATGGCCATGTTGGCGGTGTCGCCCGGAAACCAGCTCTCGCCATAGAAGCGCGCCGCTTTCCATTCCGGATCGGGCACGAGCATGCGGCGGGTCTCACCGGGCAGTTCGATCCCGGTGGGCTCATCGAGGCGAAAGCGGCGGGCCTCATCGGCAATGGCCCAGACACCGGCGGCGAGACCGCGGTCATAGAAGAAGACATTGCAGCTGTCGCGAATGGCGTCGACGAGCTGCTCCGGGCCGTGACCGCTGCGCCGGTGACAATGGAAAAGCCGTCGTCCGACGCGAAGGACCCCGTTGCAGGTGACAGTACTTTCCTCCACGACAACCCCTTCCCGCAAGGCGGCCATGGCGGTGAGCAGCTTGAAGGTGGATCCCGGGGGATAGAGCCCCTGGACCGCCCGGTTGAGCCAGGCTCCCTGCTCGCGGATTTCCTGATCGACCTTGAAACTGAGAAAGGGAGAGAGGCGATTGAGGTCGAAGGCGGGTTTACTGGCGAGGGCGAGGACTTCCCCGGTGGCCACCTCAATGGCGACAACCGCCCCGGTCTTGCCTCCCATCGCCCGTTCCGCCGCCAGCTGGATGTCGATGTCGAGGGAGATGGTCAGGTCCTCCCCTTTGCGGGCCGGTTCATGAGTGACGCGCTCGTACTGGAAGCCTCCGGGGTCCACAGTCCAGATTTCGCCCCCGGTCTTCCCCTGCAGCCGCTCGTCGAAGGTCTTTTCAAGGCCGCTGCGGCCGATGGAGCCCTCGTTGCGGAAGGTCAGCAACTCGTCCCCGGGGAGGCCTCTCTCGGGGAACTCGGTGCTGTCGGAGACAAAGCCGAGGGTATGGGCGGCAGCGTCCTTGAAAGGATACCAGCGCGCGGTGCCGGAAAGGATCTGGATGGGGGAATCCATGGGAATCTTTTCGATGAGGAGCGCGTATTCCGCGGGCGGCAGGTCCTGGATGAGGGGGAAGGGCAGCAGGAGGGATTGAGAGAAGTGGCGCTCAATGTCGCGTGAATCAACGGTGGACTCCCGCTCGAGAACGCGGTTCAGCCGCTGCAGGTATTTCTGCACGACATTGCGCCGGGCGGTGGTATTGAGGGTGAACCGGTCCGCCGAAAGCCCGAGCTCCCTTTGCCGGCGGACAAGGCGATAATATTCGCGACGGAACTCCGGCCTCAGCTCGTTGAGATAAACGACGGCGGAAAAGAGGGGGCGGTTGCCGACGAGAAGGCGTCCTTCGCGGTCGTAAATGTTGCCGCGCGGACCCGGCATGAGAATGCGGCGGTAATTCTGGCGCTCTTCGGCGGCCGCGAACTCCTCCTTCTGGAGCAGCTGCCGGTAGCCGAGGCCGAGGACCAGCGTGGCCATGCAGAGGCCGATAAGGGCGAAGAACAGGCGCAGGCGCAGATGGACCGCGGGCCTGCCGGGATCCTTTCCTTCCGGTGAAGTGGTACGGGAACGGCTTCGCGCGGGAACCATGAGAAGGCGCAACCTAGGCGGGATTCAGTTCCGCTTCAAGGTTCCAGCCGAAGCGGTTGAGGAAAAGAAGCTGCAGACGGCACCATGGGGCGGCGAGCCAGGCGCAGAGAAGGGAACTGAGCAGCCATTCCGGGAGGAAGCGCTGCCAGTAGACCGGCTCCGCCCAGCTGTCCGGTCGCAGGAAGAGGGCCAGGGCGCAAAGGGAAATTCCCTGCGTGAATCCGGCAAGAATGCGGACATGCGCGGTAAGGTGGCGGTGGATACGCTGTCCTCCCCAGATGAGGACCAGCCAGAGGACAAGGTAGTAGATCAGATACGTTCCCCCTGGAACGGGATGGAGGGCTTCTGTCAGGAGGCCAAGGGCGACGATAAAGAAACCGGCAGCGACCCGCTGGAGATAGAGGCTGAAGAAAATGACAAGGACCGTCTGCAGGTGGAGGTAGATGGGCCAACCGGAGAGGACGCTGTTGATTTCCCCCACGACAAAGAAGAGCAGCAGGTGAAGAAAGAGGACAAGGGTAAGGCTTCCGTTCCGGCTCATGGCTGCAGAGGGGCGGCGCTGTTCCCGTTGGCGGCTTCGACCGGAACAAGGACGGCCACTTCGCGCAATTGCCGCAGGCGCGGATCCAGACGGACCGGCCCGTACTGGAACAGTCCGTCCGGGGTGGGTTCAAGGTGGTAGACCCAGCCAAGGGTGAGACCGTCGGGGAAGGTCCCGCCAAGGCGGGAAGAGGTCAGCTGCAGGGGCTCTTTGAGCTCGACCTCGAGGTCCGGCGGCACGGTGGAGACTTCGCCGGCGGCGGAGCCGAGACCGGAGTGGAGTTGGCCGCGGTATTCCACGGGGCGGGTGTCTCCCTCGAAATGAGCGGCCGTGCGGAAGCGCGGATCGCTGACGAGCTGGACGGTCGCGGTATAGGCGTTGGCGCGGAGAATGCGCCCGACGACCCCGCCGGAAAAGACGACCGCCTGGCCCTCCCTCACTCCCGCGGTAAGGCCTTTGCGAATGGTCAGGGTCTGCCACCAATTGTTGAGGTCCCGCCGCACGACGCGGGCCACCTCGTACCGGTAGTCGCGGCGTGGAGGAAGGTCGAAGAAGGCCTCGAGGCGCTCGTTTTCCTCTTCGATGGCGGCGGCGCGCTGGTTGCGGATGCTGTAGGCGGAATTAAGGCGGGCGAGGTCCGCCCCGGCCTCGATAAGCGTCTCCTTGTCCTGGCCGCGCAGGGACCAGTAGGAGCGTAGATCCCGGAGGTAGCTCAGTCCGGTCCAGGCCGGTGCCTGGAATTCTTGGAAAACGGTCGCGGTGACCCTTTTGAAAAAGAGGGGGCTGAACCACCAGAAGCTGAACAACAACAGCGCCAGCAGGAGGGCTTTGGTTGAAAAGGAGAGGCGCAGCATCCCGGGTGATCAGGAACGCGTCTTCATGAGCCAATGCAGATTCTGCAGGACAATGCCGGTTCCGTTGGCAACGGCGGAAAGGGCGTCGTCGGCGACAAAGACCGGAAGGCCGGTGGCGTCGCTGAGGAGCCGGTCGAGATCGCGGATCATGGCCCCACCCCCGGCGAGGACAAAGCCACGGTCGACAAGGTCGGCGGACAATTCCGGCGGACAGCGCTCGAGGGCGTTGCGCACCAGTTCGGTGATGGAATTGACGGTATCGGCAAGGGCTTCGCGGATTTCCTGTGAGGAAATGTGCAGGGTCTTGGGGAGGCCCGCGACGGAGTCCCGCCCCTTCACCTCCATCGTCAATTCCTCGTCCAGCGGGGCGGCGGAACCGACGCGGATCTTGATTTCCTCGGCCGTACGGTCGCCGATCATGAGGTTGTAGGCGCGCTTCATGTAGTTGACGATGGCGGCATCGAGTTCGTCCCCGCCGACGCGGATCGATTTGGAAAAAACCACCCCGGAAAGGGAGATGATGGCCACTTCCGTGGTGCCCCCGCCAACGTCGACGATCATGTTGGCGGCGGGATCCTCAATGGGCAGCCCGACCCCGATAGCGGCGGCCACCGGCTCCTGCAGAAGGCGGACCTCGCGTGCGCCGGCGTGAATGGCGCTCTCCTTGACGGCCCGGCGCTCCACTTCGGTAATCCCGGACGGGACTGCGACGACGACCCGGGGCGGGACAAAGCGCATGGAATTGTTCACCTTCTGGATGAAGTAGCGCAGCATCGCCTCGGTGATCTCAAAGTCGGCGATGACCCCGTCTTTCATGGGCCGCAGGGCCTCAATGTTCATGGGCGTGCGCCCGAGCATGCGTTTCGCTTCTTCCCCGACGGCAACGACTTCGCGGCTCTCGCTGTTGATCGCGACCACGGATGGCTCCCGCAGAACGACCCCTTTGTCGCGGACGTAGACCAAGGTGTTGGCCGTGCCAAGGTCGATGCCGATGTCGTTGGAGAAAATACCGAGTGCTTTGCCGATCATGAAGGAAATTTCCCGTGAAGCCCAGTCGCAAAGCCCTGAAATCTTGTGATAATTAGGGGGATGTCAAAACGGAAAGCCCCCCATTGACAGCCGCGCTGGAGGGTCGCTTTGCTGAAAGGCACGATGGCGGTGGATGCGTTCCATATTCTGGCCGCAGCGGCCGAGACCGGTCACACGGTGGGCTGGATCGATGATTTCGGGCTGGTCCTTGCCGCGGCGGCAGTGGCGGTGGTGGTCTTTCACCTGTTGCGCTGGCCGGTCATCTTCGGCTACATCCTCGCCGGTATCCTCATCGGGCCGCATCTTTTTCCAAAGCCGCTCGTCGAGGACCAGCTCGCCATCCGGCAGATCAGCGAGCTTGGGGTGATCTTCCTCCTCTTTTTCATCGGGCTGGAGTTTGACCTGCGCCGCCTGCAGCGCGTCCTTGGACCCGCCCTGCTGGGCCTGGTCCTGCAGACCCTGACCATGCTTTACCTTGCCCAGGTGCTGGCGCCGCTGCTCGGGTGGAATGCCATCCACACGATTTTTTTCGGGAGCCTGCTCGCGATCAGCAGTTCCATGGTCACCGTGCGGGTGCTGCGGGATACGGGCCGCCTGCGCGACGCTCCGGCGCAGTTCACCCTGGGCATCCTGATTCTGGAGGATGTTCTCGCGGTGCTCCTGCTGGTTGTCCTGACCGGGGTTGCGGTTACGCAGACCTTCGCCTGGAACGCGGCCTGGATCGTCATCGTAGGGATGCTGCTCTTCGTGGTGATGGTCTTCCTCATTGGTCGCACGGTGGTGCCGGTCATCTGGTCGAAAGTCGCCGGCGGGGAGAACCCTGATCCGGAGGCGATGACGCTGATGAGTGTCGGGCTGGTCATGGGGGTCAGCCTTCTTGCTCTGCGGCTGGACTTTTCCCCGGCGCTGGGGGCGTTCGTCGCCGGGACGCTGTTTTCCTCCTCCTCCCTCGCACAACGGGTGGAGAACATGAACCGCAGCCTGCACGATGTCTTTACGGCGGTCTTTTTCGTTGCCGTGGGGATGCAGCTGGATCCGGCGCTTCTGTTCGGGAAGGCCGGCTGGATCCTCCTCGTGGCCTCGCTGGTCATTCTGGGCAAACTCTTCTCCTGCGCGCTGGGGCTCTGCCTCTGCGGGCAGGGGGGACGGCTGGCCTTCCAGGCCGCCCTGCCCAAGGCGCAGATCGGGGAGTTCAGTTTCATTATCGCCGCCCTCGGGAACAGCCTCGATGTACTCGACGAGCGGGTGACGACCCTGGCCTACGGGGTCGCCCTCGTCACCATCCTGACCACGCCGGTGCTGACCTCGCGGGTGGAAACGCTTTACGCGGCCTTCCGGCGGCTGTTGCCGTCGGGCCTGATCGGCTTTTTCACGACGTACCGCCAATTCGTGGAGGGCCTTATGGTGGGGCTGGGGCGCAGCCGTGTGCTGCAACTGATCCGGCGGCCCGTGCTGCAGGTCGTTTTGTATTTCCTTCTCATTACAGGAGTGATCATCCTGGAATCCCTTGCCGCGCGTCGTCTCCTCGACCTTGTTGTCGATGCTCCCCTTCCGTGGCTCTGGCGCCTTGCCTACTGGCTCGCGGCGGGCCTGCTGGTGGCTCCTTTCCTGTTCGCGGTGCTGCGCAACCTGAACGCCATCGCCTTCATCCTGACCGATGCCCTTGTCAACGGGTCCGCCCGCAGTCCCTTCTACCAGGCGCGTCTCAAGCGGATGATTTCCAGCCTCCTGCTGGTCTTCTTCCTCACCTTCCTCGGACTGGTCTTCCTTTCCCTCGCCGCCCCGTACCTTCCGGGCAGGGCCCTCCCCGGACTGCTCGTTCTCATCGTCGCCCTCGCGATTTTCCTTCTGCGCGGCCGGCTCATCCGTTTGAACAGCCAGATGGAGCTGCTCTTCCTGCAGTCCTTCCGCGAGGACGTGACCTCGCGGGAGGAAGCCCGTCGCACCCGGTTGCTGGAGATGATTTCCGAACAGAGCCCCTGGGAGGTAAGCGTGGAGGATCTGCTCGTGCCCCGCCATGCCGCATGGTCGGGGAAGCGCATCCGCGACCTCGACCTTCGCCGCAAGTTCGGCGTGAACATCCTCGCCCTCGGACGGCGCAACGTCATGGTCTTCGACCCGGTTCCCGAGGCGCCGGTCTTTTCCGGGGACCGGATTGTCGTCACCGGCTCGTCCGAGGCCATCGCGGCGGTCCGCGAGGCCTCCCGTGAACAGGTGTCCCCGGAGGAACGGCCGGCTCCCGGGCCGGGGCATTTCCAGTTGCGGCAGGTCTTTGTCCCTCCACGAAGCTGTCTCGACGGGCAGACCCTTGCCGGGGGAAGGGTCCGCAAGACCTTCGGGGTCACCGTCATCGGCGTCCAGCGCGAGGAAAAGCGCAGCTTCAATCCCGGCCCGGAATTCCTCATCGAGGCCGGCGACATTCTTCTGGTCGCGGGCATCCCGGAGAAGATCGAAGCATTTGCCGAGGCCTGTGGGGAAAAACCTTTGCCAGCAGGAGGGCTGCGGTTAGACTGAAGGCATGGTAACGTTAACGCTCGCAGAACAACTGCTCCTCCTCGCCCTGGATGATGAGACGGGCCAACTCCGCCAATTGCCCGACCGCGCTCTCGACTACGGGCTTGCCGGGGCCATCCTCGCCGACCTCACCCGGGCGGGGCGGATCGAGGTCACCGATGACGGCGTGAAAGTCCTCGATCCGAAGCCGGTGCATTCCGTCCCCGAGGACCTCGGTCTGCGCAAGCTGGTCGAGGGGGAGGTGGAAAGCCTCGGCGCGGTGCTGTCCCACCTCGCCGGGGACAGCCACCAGCTGCGGCAGCAGGTGATCGGCCACCTTGTCGAGAAGGGCGTCCTCAAGGAGGAAAACAAGGAAATCCTATGGGTTTTTCACTACAGCCGCTATCCCCTCGCCGACCCCCTTGCCGAATCCTCCGTCAAACAGCGCGTCCGCGGTATCGTCATGAAGGGAGAGGAACTGACGATGCGCCAGAGCGTATTGATATCCCTGTTACAGGCCTGCCAGCTCGGCCGCATCCTTTTCACAGAGGAGGAATGGCGAAACTGCCGCGAGCGCGTCGAGGAGATCGCCCGCAACGATAAGATCGGCAGCGCGGTCATGAAGTGCCTGCAGGAAATCCAGCGCGCCATCCTCGAGATCCGGACCTACTCGGGAATGTGAGGAAGGGGTTACCGGTCGGCCGGTTCGCG
This sequence comes from Verrucomicrobiota bacterium, assembly GCA_009908535.1. Lineage (GTDB taxonomy): Bacteria > Verrucomicrobiota > Verrucomicrobiia > Opitutales > Oceanipulchritudinaceae > Oceanipulchritudo. Next base: position 4,837 of record JAAAOD010000019.1, on the reverse strand, counting down.
GGTCACCCCCTGCTTCCGCAACCAGACGCCGGAGGATTCGGGGGGGCGAAAAAGTTCCGGCGGCAGCTCGGGGTTGAGGACAAAAGCAGTGTAGCGGACAGTGCGGAAGGATGCGCCGCGGATGCGGAAGTCGTAGCCCGTTTCCCACCACAGCCCGTTTTCCTTCCGCAGGCCGAGGGGCATGCGGTCGGCAAGGACCTTCTCGCCGGCCACCCGGACGGGATGACGGTAATTGAGAATGCGGAAAGTTTTTCGGTCGATGTGAAGGTCGATCTCCATGCCCCAGGCGAGATAGCCGTGCAGGAGGTAGGCGTCGCGCCCGGCGAAACGGACTTCTCCCCGGTAGACAAACCGGTGGCCTTTTTCCTCGTAGTTGAGGAAGAGAAAGGGAAGGGCCGCCTCGAGGAGGAGGAGGTCGCGCTCAAGGCCGCTCACCTTGTGCATGGAGGTGCGTTCGGGGAGGAGGTCCCGCTCCCATGCGGCACTGCCATCGGTGGCACGGTAGGAGCGGTAGGTCCACCCGAGGTGCTGCCGCTCCCGCGTCTCGTGGAGGGCCTCGACGGCACGGTACGTCCTTGTGATGGAGAAGTCACGACGGCCTTCCTGCAGGGTACCCTCGAGGCGCAGGGAGCGCACGAGCCAGAGCGGGTTTTCCCCGCCGCGGGATGCGAGGTGCAGGGCGAGGATCCGCGCGCTCGTCTTATCGGTGGCGGGGGGGATTTTACTCGATGGCCAGATACCGCTTTTGCCGTCGGCGGAGAAAAGGAGGCCGAAGAGAAGAAAGAGGACCGGACTGAGCCGCGCAAGGGACATACGTATTGGGAACGTGACGATAAGGCCCCTGCCTGGCAACGCGAATTGAGAGGTCCCGGGCGTGATTAACGGGAATTTCATTTTCCCGGCAGCAAAGGAGTCTCCGCGGAAAGAAAGCGAAAGAGGTCCTCGAGCCAGTGCTGCAGTTTTTCCGGACGACAGGTGCACTCTGCGACGGGCCGGCGCAGGGCCTGGGCGAGGGCTTGCCGTTCCTGTTCCCGTTGACGTGCGAGCCAGCCTTCGCGCACGGGATACCCCTCCCCGCGCGCGAAGAGGAAAACGGCCTTCAGGGGAACCACCTCGGCAACCGGGGCGGTTTCGAGGGCCTGAAGGGCGGAGTGAAGGAGATCCCAGGAGGCGTCGAATTCCTCAAGGTGGGGGAGGTTTCCGGCAAAGAAAGCGGCGAGGCGGGAGGCGGCCTGGAGGCGCCGGTAATCCCGCGCAATCGCGGGATAGCCCACGCCGGGACTGAATTCCTGCAGCCATGCGGGAAGATCCGGCCCTTTCCGCCGGACAGTGACCTCCCCGGTGCCGAGGAAATCAGGAATCTCCCGGCCTGGAGCGCCCTGGCGGGAAACGCGCGCAAACACCCGCAGCAATCCCTCCTTCCGCAGAAAGAGCTCGAGCAGGAGACGGTTTTCCCCGGAGAAAGAGCGCTTGAGGCAGAGGGCCCTGTCCTGAAGGAACATGCCTCACTCCATTCTCCGGGGCGTGCTGCTGCCCGGGATCGAGCGGGGGCTCGCCTCCTTTTCGGACCGATTGTACGGGGGCACGACCGCGCCACCACTGACAATCAGTTTCATCGCCTCCCCGATGGACATCTCGAGATAATGGACCTCCTCCCGCGGAACCATGAGGAGAAAACCACTGGTCGGATTCGGGGTGGTGGGCACGAAAACATTGAGGAGGGAGGCCTCGGTTCGCTGCTGGATTTCGCCTTTCCCCTCGCCGGTGAGAAAGCCCAGGCACCAAACCCCGGGGCGCGGGTATTCGATGAGGACGGACTGCTGAAAGACCGCCTTCTGCTGCTGCACGAAGGTGTCGCGGATCTGCTTGACGGTGTTGTAGACGTTGCGCACCAGGGGCAGGCCGTCCACCGCGCGTTCAAATGTGTGCACGATGGCCCGGCCAATGAGCAGCTTGGAGAGCCAGCCCAGCACCGTGATGAAGACGATGACGGCAAAGACGGCGGCGACGTAGAGGGCGTACTCGATCCAGACAAGGCCCATGCTGTTACGCGGGATGAAAAAGAAGAACAGCTGCCGCGTGGGAACCCCGATCCGCTGTATCAGGAAATTCAGGACAAAAATCGTGACGCCCACCGGTGCGATGAGGAGAAGGCCGGAGATGAAGGCGTTGCGCAGGTTCCGAAACATGGGAAGAATTGCTTAGGCGCGATCGGCCCCTTGGCAAGGCTAAGGGTGTGCCGCCGCGGGATGCCATTCGGCCGGAAGCGCTGCTCCCGCTGCGGCGAGAAGACCCGTCAGTTCGGCCTCGGCCTCGCGCATGGCCGCGCCTTCCTCCGGGGTGCCGTCCCGGAAACCGGCAAGATGGAGACACCCGTGCACGAGGTAGAGGGTCAGTTCCTCCGCGAAGGAGGCTCCCCGGGCAGCCGCCTCCCCTGCTGCGACGGCGGGACAGATCGCGATGTCGCCGGCATGCCGGTCCCCGGGATCGCCGGGAAAGGTCATGACATCGGTGACGGAGGAATCCCCGTAGAATCGCCCGTGCAGTTCGCGGCAGCGTGCCTCCCCCACGAAGGCGATGGCGAGATCACCGTGGGGCGGCGGGAAGGGGGCCCCGCGGTCCATGGCGGCGATGCAGGCCTCCACTGCTTCGGGGGACAGGCGCAGGCGCGGATCCTCGAGGAGGCAGTCGACGCGGCGGGTCATGACGGGGAGGCAGGGTCCGGTTCGCCCCCGCTGGTCAGGGCCGTCGCAGGCTTGTTTTTCTGACTGCGCTTCGCTCCATTCCCGTTGCCGGGCTTTCCTTCCGGGTATTCGACGCGCGCATGCAGCATGTTCAGGAGCGTAAAGGTGAAGCTCTCCCGGATTTTCACCAACTGGGCCACCGTGAGGGGGGCAGCGTCGAGCTGGCCGTCCTGCATGCGGGCAAGGAATATTTTCCCGACCAGTTCGTCGACACTCTGGGGGGTGACTTTGCGGAGGCTGCGGCTGGCCGCCTCGATACTGTCCGCGAGCATGATGATGGCACTCTCGGAGAACTGCGGGATGGGGCCCTCGTAGCGGTAGGTGTCCTCGTTGACCCGGTTGAGCTCGATGTGGGGGGCGTTCGGGTAAACGGATTCGATGACGCCCTCGGCCCGCTGCTGCTCGATGGCCTTGTAGTAGAAATACTGGATCAGGGAGGTGCCGTGGTGCTGGCGGATGACATCGATAATGATGCGGGGAAGGCGGTATTCGCGGGCGAGCTGCACGCCCTCCTTGACGTGACTCTTGATGACAAGGGCGCTCATGGAGGGGTTGCGCTCGATGTGCGGGTTGCGCCCCTCGCGCTGGTTTTCCGAAAAATATTCCGGCTTCACGATCTTGCCGATGTCGTGGAAAAGGGCACAGACACGACATACGAGCGGCTTCGCGCCCACGGCGGCGGCCGCGTTTTCGGACAGGTTCGCCACCATGAGGCTGTGGTGGTAAGAGCCCGGGGCTTCCACCTGCATCTTCCGCAGGAGGGGGTGGTTGAAGTCCGTCAGCTCGAGCAGGGTGATATCGGTGGTGTATTTGAAAAGCTGTTCGAGAATCGGCAGAAGCCCGACCACCAGCATGCCTGCGAAGAGGCCGGTCCCGATGCTCGCGAGGACCTGCGCGAAAATCGTCACCACCTCAAGGTTGGCGCGGAAGGCGAGAAGGACCGCACCGAGCGCCATCGTGCTGCCGGAAATGAGGCCTGCACGGACGAGGGAGGCCCGCAGCTGGATATTGCGGCAATAAAAGATCGCGGTCAGACAGGTCAGCTGGGAAACGAGGAGAATACTCAGGGCGTTATTCTGCATCATCGCGTTGAAAACGCTGATGAGGCCCGCCGCGAGCAGGCCCGGGCCCACCCCGACAAGGATGGTGATCAGGACCGGTCCGAGGATCAGCGGGGTAAGATAGGGAACCAGCTGGACGAGGAGCGGGGTGGTCTCCGCGAGCAGGCTGTCCCCCAGTTCGATGACCAGCCGGATCAGCAGCAGGTTGAAGAGGATAAGGGCGCCGGAAAGGGCGAGAAGACGCGGGTTGTAAAGGATGCGGTTGCGGGAAATGCGGAGGAAAAAGGCCGCACCGGCGACCAGGAGCACGCTCAGCAAACCGCGTTCGATAAAGAGGGAATTGAATCCGAAATCCGCTGCCCCGGCCTCCCGCAGAGCCTCCCGGTAGGCTTCGAGCTGTTCGTACTGGAGGGCGCTGACACGGGTATTGGGCTCAATGACATTCTCTCCCTCCGACACCTCGACGCGGACCGGATCGACGGCGGCCTGGGCCGCCTGCACCCGCTTGCGTGTCTTGTCGGCGTCGAAGGTGAGGTTCGGCTGCAGTCCCGACCGGAGGATGCGAAAGAGGGAAGTGGTGCTCTGCCGGGGAACGTCGAAGGCCATGAGCTGAATCCGCAGGTTGCGGAGGCCCTCCTCCATGGAAAGAATGTCCACTTCCCGCAGCTGGCCGCTCTCGTCCTCGACATTGAAGAGGGTCAGCTGATCGGCGTCCTCGAGACGGAGATGATTCTCCTCCCCGTAAATTCCCCGCCGGTAGATCTCGCCGAGAATGATGAGGCCTTCGGAAAGGACCTCGGCTGCTCGCTCCGGTCCCAACTGATTGTAGAGGGTGGCGAGATCGTCGGGACGCAGGTTGAAGGGATTGCCCGGAGGATAATCGCGCAGGAAGGTCGCCACTTCCTCGCCGCGCAATTCGGCCAGCTCCTGCGGGGCGTTTTCCGGCAGTTCGGCGAACTCGCGCAGGTCCGCGAACAATTGTCGGCTGTGATCGCGGAAGGAACGGTACTGGGAAAGGTCGAGCCGGAAGAT
>JAAAOD010000243.1 GCA_009908535.1 Verrucomicrobiota bacterium | reverse complement strand
GGAGGACAGTGTGCCGTACACCCGCCTTTCCCCGGAGATCGTCGCTGGACCGGAACACGCCGAGCTGGCCCTTCGTGCGGCACGGGAATCCATCGTGCTCCTGAAGAACAGGGAAGCCTCTCTGCCCCTGCGGGAAAGCGACCGCTACATGATTGTCTGCGGTCCCCATGCCGCCAGCGTCGAGGCCCTCCTCGGCAATTACTTCGGAATGAGCCCCCGAATGAGCACGGTCCTCGAAGGCCTCGCCGGGCAGGCCCCCGAGCGCATGCGCATCGATTACCGAAAGGGCTGCCAGACGGACCGGCCCAACGCCAATCCCATTGACTGGTGCACCTTCGAGGCGGCGCAGTCCGATGTCGTTGTCGCCGCCATGGGGATCGATCCCAATATCGAGGGCGAGGAGGGCGACTCCATCCAGTCAGAGCACAAGGGCGACCGTATCGATTCCGCACTGCCGCAGAACCAGATCGATTTTGTCGAAAAGATCGCCCGCAACATCGCGGAAAAGAAGACCGGAGCCCGTCTTGTCGTCCTCCTCTTCGGCGGGTCGCCGCTTTCCGTTCCGGAAATTCACGAGGCCGCCGACGCCGTCCTCCAGGTCTGGTATCCCGGACAGGCGGGAGGGGATGCCATTGCCGAAATCCTCTTCGGCAAAGCCTCCCCCTGCGGGCGCATGCCGGTCACCGTGCCCTACCGGATCGAGGACCTCCCCGACTACGACAACTACAACATGGCCGGACGCACCTACAAATATATGGACCCGGCGAAAATGCTCTATCCCTTCGGGTTCGGCCTTTCGTATACGACGTTTCGCTACGGGGCCCTCGAGGTTTCCAAGGAGGAAATCGGCGTTTCCGAGCAAGCGGAAGCGACCCTGGTGGTGGAAAACACCGGCGCTTTCGAGGCCTCCGAAACCGTCCAGCTCTACCTCTCCCCGAAAGAACCCCTGCCCGAGGATCCTGCCTTCCGCTTCGTCGGAGTGCAAAAGGTGAGCCTCGGTCCTGGCGAACGTACCACTGTCGGCTTTTCCCTGCCCGGAACCCTCCTGCACCGCTTTACCGAGGAAGGGAAGCAGGTCCCCGCCTTCGGCACCCATCTCCTCCAGGTCGGCGGGGCCCTGCCCGTGCAACGTTCCCGCGAGCTGGGCGCCGGCGTAGGCCTCACCACCAGAATCCGCCTCAAGTAAAGGCGAAGGGGTCAGACCTTGGATTTTGGTATGGCAGCCTGCCATACCAAAATCCAAGGTCTGACCCCTTACGCCTTACGTGCGCAGGAGGCGGAGGTTGTCGGGGGCGAGGAAGGCGTCGAGGAGGGCCTCGGGATCGAGGGCGGGGCCGGGTTCGGGAGCTTCGTGGAGGAGGTCGTGATAGAGCCTGCGGAGGCGTTGGCGGTAGGCGGGCAAGCCGTAGGCTTCCTCGATACGACGGCGGTTCTGGTCGAGAACGGGGGCCTCGAGGGATTCGGGGTTGAAGGGACGGGACGGAAGGGGGGCGGGAAAGACGGTAGGCAGGGGCTGGCGCAGGACCTCGCCCTGAGCGGTTTCATCGAGCTGAGCGAAGTCGATGGAACCGTCTTGGGAGATCCTGGCGAAGGCGGCTTCGGCTTTTTCGGTGGAGCAGGGGCGATTGTAGGCGGCATGGAGGGCGCGGAAGGAATCGATGAAGCGAAGGCGCAAGGCGGGCAGATCGAAGGCGGAAACGGACACGGGCCATTGCTGGTAACAGGCGGGCATGCGCAGCCCGTTCGCGGCGAAATCGGCGGTGATGTCGGGCAGGTCGCGACCGCAGACCGGCTTGCCGAACAGCCACGGCTCGAGGAAGGCGAGCCCGAAGCCCTCGCCGACGCTGGTGGTGACCATGGCCCGGGCGCTCCGGACAAGTTGCGGGAAAGTGGATGTGGTGCTTTCCCCGAGGGCGAAGCCGACATCGAGTTGGAGCGCGGAGGCGAGCCGCGTCCATTCCTTGTAGACGGGCAGCCATTCCGGGTTCTGCGGGGAGAGGGTGGTGGCGAAGCGAAATTCCGGATACACGCGAGCGAGGAGGAGCAGTTCGCCAATATTCTTTCGCCGGATGGCCCGGGTCGGGTAGAGGATGAGGGGGCTCTGTCCGGGAAAGACCGGGTCCTCGTCGGCCTCCGCGGTTTCAGAGGGCAAGCTGACCGGGTTGGGAAGATGGACCAGCTGCGCTTCGGGGAGCCCGGCCTTCTGAAGGACAGCGGCATCCCGTTTATTGAGGACAGCGTAGCGAATCCCTTTTCCCGAGGGATAGAGCTTGTCTTGAAAAGTTCCCGGGAAGGATCCGGTTTCGCAGGCACGGCGTTGCCGCTCGTAATTGGCCGGGCGGCCGTCTTCGGCGAAGTCATGGATCTGCAGGACGACCCGTGCTCCGTCGGCGACGAGGTGTTGCACGGCCTCGGGCATGGCGACGTTCTTGCCGAGGGAGTGGTTGTGGAAGTGCCAGACATCGGGTCTGGCGTCGAGCCTTGCGCGCGCGGCCTCCATGAGGGCGGCGGCGAGTTCCTTGCCCGCATCGGGGCTGGCTTCGCTACGGTAGGCCAGTTCGGGGACGAGCGCGACGGGGCAGGGCAGGGGCTCCTTCGAGGTTGTGGAGGCAAGGACGACGGCTTCCCCCGGGGCGGGCTGAAGGGCGGACAGGGCGTTGGCGATGACGCGGGTGACCCCGCCGCGCTGCAGGTGGTAGTGAACAATCGCTACGCGCATCAGCCTTTCCCGGGAGCGGGGCGTCCAAACTTACGGCGATAGGCCGGGATGGAAATCATGGGTGGGCGTTCCTCCTCCACGATTTCCTTGAGCACCTGCTCGTAGCGGTTTCCCTCGGCCTGGAACTGGCGGAAGATGTTCGACATCTGCGGGAGCTTTTCGACGAGGTCGAAAGACTCCATCCGGCGCAGGAAGCTCTGCAGGATGCCGAAGGACATCTTTCCGAGGTCGAGGGTGCTCTGATTGCGGTGGACGCGCTGGTCGAGGTCGGTTTGCGCGAAGGCCTCGAGCCCGCGCGCCATGTAGACATCGAGGATGTGCGAGGTTTCGACCCCATATCCGATGGGGAAGGGAATGGTCTCGAGGACCTCCCGGCGCACGGCGTATTCACCGGAGAGCGGCTGGATGATGGAGGTCAGTTCGGGGAAAAAGAGGGAGAAGAGCGGCCGGACAAGGATCTCGGTGACGCGTCCTCCGCCGGAGGGGCGGACGCCCTGCGAGAAGGCGAGGGGACGGTCGTAAAAGGCCTTCACGTACTGGATGGTGTCGTTGTGGATCAGCGGCGCGACAAGGCCGGAGGCGAAGCGCGGGTGGATGTTTTTGATGTCCGCGTCGACGTAGCAGATGATGTCGCCATCGAGCTGATACACGGCTTTCCAGAGGTTTTCGCCCTTGCCGCGTTTGAAACCCTCCTCGGGAAGGATGTCCTCGGAAAGATAGACGCTGGCCCCGTAGGCGGCGGCGACCTCGCGCGTCCGGTCGGTCGAGCCGGAATCGATGACGGCGATCTCGTCGAGCAGCGGATAGCGATCCACCAGCTCGCTTTTGAAGATGATGATCTCCTTTCCGATCGTCTTCTCCTCGTTGAGGGTGGGGATGCAGAGGGAAATGCGCAGGCCCTTCTTTTCCTTCAACCTGACCAGTTGAAGGAGATCCCAGAACTCACCATGATGGAAAGTGTTTTTCTCGAGCCACTTATCGATCTTACTCATTTTCCTGCAGGTGATGGTCGATGAATTGAAGGACGCCGACCAGCTGGGCCAGACCCTTGAAAACGGGGGCGATGCG
>JAAAOD010000064.1 GCA_009908535.1 Verrucomicrobiota bacterium | reverse complement strand
GCGTTTGAGGGCCGGCTCCGCGCAAGCCGGACAAGTGACAAGCGGGTCTTCTGACATGCGCTGAAACGCCTCGTGCTCTTCCCCGCAGTGGTTACAAACGTAATCGTAAGTGGGCATGGTGGTGTTGGTACGTTGAGGAGGAATGAATCGCCTTTGCCGGAATTTCAAGCGGCGTCGGCGTTTCCATAAACCAGCACCATCTGGGCGATCAGCGGCAGTGCGCCAAGGAAAAAAGCAAATCCGAAGAGCGGCCAGCCAAGGGCCAGGATTCCGTAGAACTGGATGAGAGGGAAAAAAACCTCAGGCGCCTTGCCCAGGACCTCCCGTACGATTTCCGCCGGCGTGAGCCCGTCGCGCAGCTGGCCGGTGCGGTTCATGCGCAGGAGCGCGACGACAAAGGCCGGCGGAACAAAAGCCGCCACCACCGCCATGGGGGCAAGGCCAAGACTGTAAGCAAAAAAGTCGAGCTGGAGGACATCGAAGAGCCCGATAAGCAAAAGGGTGAGAAGCCCTCCCAGCAGAAGGGGCGCAAGCACCCAGAGCAGGAAGAGCGGAAGGATGCGGACCAGTTCCTGAACGATGCGGCGCCCGTCCTTCCACTCCGGTAGTTGCGGGCCCTCCCGCCGCTGCAGGCGTCCCGCCCAGTCGGCAAAATAGCCCCAGACAAGAAGGTTGAGGACGGGGATGTAACTGAGAAGTCCCCCGATCAGAAGCGCACGGCCGAATCCTTCCTGCCGCCAGATACCCCATGAGATTTTTTCACGATTCTCCATTTGCCAGTTCTCTTCAGCCATCTACCTCTAGGAAGGAGTTTCCGCTTTTCGATCCCAAAATGACCTGATCCACCATGGGCAACCAACCGACGCGCCTTGATGTCTATCGCTCCGCCGTGGAAGACGCGATCGAGCAGCATCTTCCCCCGGCAGGGACGCCGCCGACCCTCCTGCACGAGGCCATGCGATACTGTCTTGGCGCCGGCGGCAAACGGCTGCGCCCGGTCCTTCTCCTGGCGACAGCCGACCTTTACCCGCGCAAAGCCGATCCACTGCCGGCGGCGGTGGCGCTGGAATGCCTGCATACCTACACTCTCGTCCACGACGACCTTCCGTGTATGGACAACAGTCCGCTCCGCCGCGGCAAGCCCGCCGCCCATGTCCGCTTCGGCGAGGCGACCGCGGTCCTGGCCGGGGACGCCCTCCTCACGGAAGCCTTCCGCCTCCTCGCGAGTGCGTACGCGGACATTCCGGACCTGGCAGCGCAACTGACCCGACTGCTCGCGGAAGCCGCTGACAGCCGGCACCTGATCGCGGGGCAGGTCGTGGACACCTTTTCCGAAAACGAGGCCATTTCCGCCGAAACCCTCGATTACATCCACGCGCACAAGACGGCGGACCTGCTCGGCGCCACTCTCGTTATGGGGCACACCCTCAGCGAGGCCCCTTCCGGGAACGCAGAGGCCCTGCGGGAGGCCGGCCACCAGCTGGGACTCGCCTTCCAGATCATTGATGACATTCTCGACGCCACCTCCTCGACAGAGGCGCTTGGCAAGGAGGCGGGCAGTGACGCGCGCATGGCCAAAAATACCTACGTTTCCCTCCACGGTCTCGAGGCCGCCCGGGAAGCCGCCGGCAAAGCCACGGAGCGGGCGCGCGCGAAAGTCCGCTCCCTCCCCGATACCGATCCGTCCTTTCTTCATGACTTGATCGGCCAGCTGGAGCACCGGCTCCGTTAGGCTGCCCGCCGGCGGAAAAAATCTGTTCCCAGTCTTGCTCCACCCCTTCTTACCCTCACCCTGACGCATATGACACCTAACGCCAACGACGATTCCCCGGAGTCCGGCAACCTGCCACGTCACCTTCCCCTCACGGAAGTGATGCGGAGAAAGTTCATCGAGGAACGGAAAATTTTCTTCTGGGGTGAAGTAAATGATGATTCCGCCCGGGAAGCCACCCAGCAGCTGCTCTATCTCGAAGCGGCCGACCCCGGGACGGAAATCACCTTCTACCTCAACAGCCCCGGGGGTTCCATCACGGCCGGTATGGCCGTCTATGACACGATGGCCCTCATCACCAGCCCCATTAAAGTGATCTGTGTCGGTCTCGCAGCAAGCATGGGCTCCATTTTCCTCTGCGGAGGGAACAAGGGGAAACGCCTTCTCTATCCGCATTCACGGGTCCTGATTCACCAGCCGCTGATCATGGGGACGATGCGCGGCGCGGCCGTCGACATCAACATTCAGGCACAGGAAATGGAGAAGCTGCGCGAGGAGATGAACCGCATCCTCTCCGACGCCAGCGGCCAACCCATCGAAAAAATCCGCAAGGATACCGACCGCGATTTCTACCTGAATGCGCAGGAAGCCATCGAGTACGGCCTCGCTGATGCCGTGGTGGAAAAAATCGACGCCTAGGACACGTCGCGCTTTCCGGCTTGTCAGGGAACGGGGGCTTCTCCATAGCATCATTCTCGAACGCTCCCCCTCTTACTAACAAGGAAAGCAGCCAAGTAATCATTCATGCCGAAACCTCACGCCTCCGGCGGACGACGTCGTCGCAACCGCGGCCCGCAAGTACGGAAAAATGAACGCATCCGGGCCCGCGAGGTCCGCCTCATTGGAAAGGACGGTTCCCAGATCGGAGTCGTTTCCCGGGATGAAGCCCTCCAGGCCGCCAAAAAGATGGGCCTCGATCTTGTCGAAATCTCGGCCAGCGCGCGGCCACCGGTCTGCCGCATCCTCGATTTCGGCAAATACATGTACGAACAATCGAAGCGGCAGAAGGAAAACAAGGCCAAGGCCTCCTCCTCCTCCAAGATCAAGGAAGTCAAGTTCCGCGTCCGTATCGAGGAGCATGACTACCATACCAAACTGCGCCGCGGGGAAGCTTTTCTCTACAAGGGCTCGAAGCTGAAGCTGAGCCTGATGTTCCGCGGCCGGGAAAACGAGCACAAGGAACTCGGGGTCGAGGTTATCAAGCGCGCCGCACAGGATCTTTCCCATGTCGGGTCCGCCGACAGCGAGCCCCGCCTCGTCGGCCGGCATGTCAACATGGTCATGAGCCCGCTGCCCATGAGCCGGCGGCAGCTGAAGTACAACGAACCCCTCGACGCCGAAGCCGAGGACGAAGACGAGGACGACGAGGAGTAAGGAGGGGTCCTTCGCCAATGCCGGGTGTCCAGCGCGGCGCGCTCCTCTGTCTTTTCCTGCTCAGCTGGCTGGGTGCCGGCGGCGCCACCCTTGCCGGGCGGGAAGTGCTTTCCCTGCGGGAAGTTGCCGGCAACTTCGGCATGGAGGTACGCGTGGTGGAGAAGGGCGAGCGTTGGGATCTGCGCTCACAATGGACGCACCTGCGTTTTGCCAAGGACCGCCGTGAGCTCTTTCTCAATGGCCGGCTTGTCTTCCTCGGCTTCCCCATCGCGGAGGACAAGGGACGGCTGTACCTCGCCAAGGCCGACTACCGGGGTCTCCTGCAGCCGCTCCTCACGCCGCAGATCTTTCCCGCCCCCGATCGGCCGCGAAGGATCGTCCTCGACCCCGGGCACGGGGGAAAGGATCCCGGGGCGCGACGACCCCAGCTTGGCCTCGTCGAGAAAAGCCTCGCCCTCGATCTGGCAAAACGGCTCGCCCGCCGCCTGCGCGCGGAGGGATTCGAGGTGACGCTGACGCGGGAGAAGGACCGCTTTCTTCCCCTTCCGCAACGACCACGATTCGCCAATCAGCTGCGCGCCGACCTCTTTCTCTCCCTGCACATGAACGCGTCGGAAAAGCCGGAGGTCGCGGGGGTGGAAAGCTATGTCCTGACCCCCTCCGGCCAGCCTTCAACAGGCCGGCTGCGCATGGTCGCCGCAGACCGGAAGACCCATCGCGGG
>JAAAOD010000097.1 GCA_009908535.1 Verrucomicrobiota bacterium | reverse complement strand
TGGTCGAGGAGATGCGGCCGGACATGTTCATCACCATGATTTTCGCCGTCATCGACATGGAGCGGGAGGAACTGGTCCTTGCCCGCGGCGGCCACGAGTTGCCCATTCTCGTCCACCCCGGCGAAGGCAACGGGCAGGTGCACTCGGAACTGCTGCGCAGCGACGGGATGGCCCTTGGAATGGTGCCGGGAGACATTTTCGACGAAGCGCTGCGCGACTGTACCATTCCCTTCCGCGAAGGCGATGTTCTCGCCCTTTACACCGACGGGGTGACAGAAGCGGCGAACGTGGACGGGGTGGAGTTCAGCAACGGGCGCCTCGCGGACGCCGTGCGCAGCCTGCGAGGCTGCCCCGCGGAGGAGCTCGTAGAGGGGATTATGGACCGGGTTTCGCGTTTTGCCGGCTCCGTCGGCCAGACGGATGACTTCACCGTCATGGCGATCAAGCATTTGTAGTAAAAAATTATGACAGCGCCCGTCCCCACCATTTCATCAAAGAGCGAACTACCCGACCGCAGCGGTCACTTTGGCCCCTTCGGCGGCCGCTACGTCCCCGAGACGCTCATGAACTGCCTCCTCGAACTGGAGGCGGCCTACGAGGAGGCAAAGGCCGACGCCTCGTTTACGAGGGAGCTGCGGCGGTTACTGCGCGACTATGCCGGACGCCCGACGGGCCTTTACCACGCGGCGAATCTTTCCGCAAAACTCGGGGGGGCGAAAATCTATCTGAAGCGCGAAGACCTGTTGCACACCGGCGCGCACAAGATCAACAATGCCCTCGGCCAGGCCCTGCTGGCGCGGCGTCTCGGGAAGCGACGGATCATCGCGGAGACGGGGGCCGGGCAGCACGGCGTGGCGACGGCGACGGTCTGCGCCCGTTTCGGCCTCGAGTGCGTCATCTACATGGGCGAGGTGGACATGGAGCGCCAGGCCCTGAACGTCTTCCGCATGCGGCTTTGCGGGGCGGAAGTGCGGCCGGTGACAACCGGGCAACGGACCCTGAAGGACGCCGTCAACGAAGCCATGCGCGACTGGGTGGCCAGCTCCTCGACAACCCATTACATTCTTGGATCGGCCCTGGGCGCGCATCCCTTTCCCATGATGGTGCGGGACTTTCACAAAGTGATCGGGGAGGAAACCCGTGCCCAGATTCTCGAGAAGGAGGGACGCCTCCCCACGGAGATGGTAGCCTGTGTGGGTGGGGGCAGCAACGCGATCGGATTCTTCCACGACTTTCTCGAGGAATCGGAGGTGCGTCTTGTCGGCGTGGAAGCGGGGGGCCGCTGCATTGAAGAAGGTCAGCACGCGGCCCGGTTTGCCGGAGGCCGTCTTGGAGTTCTGCAGGGCTGCAAGACCTATCTCCTCCAGAATGCCGACGGGCAGATCAACCCGACGCATTCGGTTTCCGCCGGCCTCGATTACGCGGCCATCGGCCCTGAGCATGCCTATTATCATGATCAGGGGCGCATCGAATACGCCTACGCAAGCGACGCCGAGGTGATGACGGCTTTTGAGGAATTATCGCGCACGGAAGGCATTCTTCCCGCCCTCGAAAGCACGCATGCGATCGCCTACGCCCTGAAGCGGGCTCCGCAACTCGCTTCCTCCGATCTGCTTTGCCTCAACCTGAGCGGGCGCGGGGACAAGGATGTGAACGAAGTGGCGCGGATCATGGAGGCGGCAAAGGAGGCGAGGGGGGCATCGGCGTGATTCATTCCATGACGGGATTCGGTCGCGCCCAGCGTGATCGCGACGGCCTTACCCTTACCATCGAGCTGCAGTCCGTGAACCGGCGCAATCTCGAAATCTCCGTCAACCTGCCCCGCGACTGGCAGTTGCTGGAAAGGGAGTTGCAGGCGCCTCTGCGGGAGCAACTGCACCGAGGGAAAGTCCACCTCACCGTCCAGGTCTCGATGGCTTGCGGCGAGGAGGGTTTTCGCTGGGATGACCTGGCCCTCCAGGGGAGCCTGCGGCGGCTCGAAGCCCTTGCGCGAAAGGAAGGAGTGCCATGGGAGCCGGACGCGGATATGCTGGTCCGGCTTGCCGCCCTCCACAAGACGGAGATGGTCCTTCCCGCGGCGGAGGAAATCCTGCCCGTGCTCCAGGAGCTGCTCGGCGAGGCCATGGCTTCTTTTGTCGCCATGAGATCGTCGGAGGGCACGGCCCTGGCAGAGGATCTCGCGGACCGCCTCGACTGCCTGCGGACCGCGCTTGAGAGGATCGGCACCGCCGCGGAGGGAACCGCTGATCGCTACCGGGAGATGTTGCTGCAGCGCCTGCGCCAGACTGGACTGGATCTCGACCTGACCGATGAACGCGTCCTCAAGGAAGTGGCCTTGTTTGCGGACAAGTGCGACGTCAGCGAGGAACGGATCCGCGTGGAAAGCCACCTGACCCAGTTTACGGACTGCCTGGCCGCCGGCAGTCCCATCGGCCGCAAACTGGAGTTCATTGTTCAGGAACTGAACCGTGAATTCAACACGATCGGCTCCAAAGTGGCCAACGTGGAGGCCAGTCGCCATGTCATTGAGGCGAAGAACGAAATCGAGCGCATCCGCGAGCAAATCCAGAATATCGAATAGTCCGGGGGTTCGAGGAAACAATTCCGCCTCTCCCTTGTCGTCCACCCTTCCATGAAAATTTCCTTTCTTCCTCCCCTCCGATCCCGTCCGGCCGCTCTGCTTTTTCTCTTGGCGGGGTTGTCGTTTGCCAACCTGCCGGGCGCGCCGCGAGAGGAAGTGGACAGTCCCTCCGGCACGCTGCTTGTGCGCATTGCGGAAGGGGTGGACGCGGAGGCCCTCGCTGAAAGGATGGGTGCGCGCTACGGGGGACCGGTGCAGGGAGTGGGCGGCTTTCACCGATTCGTTTACGAGCAGACCCTGCAAAGCCGCCCGGACGGCGCCTCTTTTTTGTCGGGTCAACTCCAGCGTCTGGAAAAACGCCCGGAAATCCGGTTTGTGGAAAAAGAGCGCATGCTGCGCCGCTATCCGCGGCGGTTCGAACCGCGCGATCCGCTTTTCCCGGACCAGTGGCACCATGAAAACCTCGGGCAGGGGGGCGGGATTCCGCATGCCGACGCGAATGTCCGTCCCGCATGGGACGCGGGTCTCTTCGGCGCGGGCGTCACAATCGGAGTGGTGGACACCGGGATCCAGTTTGATCACCCGGATCTTTTCCCCAACTACCTCTCTCCCTACGGGTATGATTTTCTAAGCGGCGACAGCGATCCTTCGCCATCCGAAGAGAATGACCGGCACGGCACGGCGGTGGCCGGCATCAGCCTTGCCGCCGCCAATGACCGCGGCGGACTGGGCATCGCGCCTTCGGCTTCCCTTGTCCCCATCCGCCTGATTCCGGATGAGCCTTTTTACGATTTTGGGGCCACCAACAGCGAGGAAGCGGAGGCTCTTTCCTACCGCGACGACCTCGTCGATATCTACAACAACAGCTGGGGACCCGGGGACGGGCGGTATGCGGCCATGCCGGGCGTGGTGGAGGCGGCTCTGGAAGAAAACGTCCGGGAAGGGCGCAACGGTCGCGGAACCATTTACGTCTGGGCGGCGGGCAACGGCGGCCTCGAGGACGACAATTCCAATTACGACGGGTACAACGCCTCCCCCTACACCATTTCCGTCGGGGCGATCGGGGATAACGACATCCTCGCCAGTTACAGCGAGCCCGGGGCGAACCTTCTTGTCACCGCGCCCAGCCTCGGCACGGGGCAGGGAATCATCACCACCGACAACACCGGTACTTCCGGCTACAGCGACGGCGATACCTTCGATAATTTCAGCGGTACCTCCGCCGCCGCACCCATGGTCAGCGGCCTTGTCGCCCTCCTGCTGGAAGCGCGGCCGGACCTTGGCTGGCGGGATGTGCAGCAGATCCTCGCGCGCACTGCCGAACCGGTCGATCTCCGCGGCGGAACATGGACGCAGAACGGTGCCGGCCTGTGGATCAGCCATGAATACGGGTACGGGCGCATCGACGCCGAAGCGGCCCTCCGCGTCGCGGAAGGCTGGCCGCTCCTTCCCGCCATGGAGACACGGACCTTCCGACGCTTCCCCGACCTTCCCATACCGGACAACGGGCAACCGGTCGCCGATACCGTGGAGGTCCCCTCCGATCTCGAGGTCCAGTTCGCCCGCGTACGCCTGCAAGCGAACCACGACGACTGGGGGCATCTCCACGTGGAGCTGGTTTCGCCGTCCGGTACCCGCAGTGTGCTTGCGGAATCGCATTTCAACCGGAACAGCGCCGGCCAGCCCGGCGAATGGACCTACCTTTCCACCCGTTACCTCGGGGAATCTTCCCTCGGGGAATGGACGCTCGAAGTTTCGGATGAGCGTGCGGGAACGGCGGGAACGCTGAACGAATGGAGCCTCCTCCTCATGGGAACCCTTCCGACCGGGGAGAACGGCCTTCCACCGGTGACCGGTGAGTTGACGGTGGAGGCGGTGACCTATCCCGTTACGGTCGACCTTACCGGGCAGGTTGTCGATCCGGACGGGGATACCCTTGAACTGATCTCCGTGCAGCCGCCGCGCGGAGGCCGCCTGACGGATACCGGGGAGGGGCTTTTCCAATACGAACGCGGTGCCGCCTTCGATGGCCGTGACTTTTTCTCTGCGCTCTTTTCGGACGGAAAGGGCGGAGTGGTCCGGCGGCTGGTTGAGATCGTCGATCCCTCTCCGGTCGGACAGAATGACACCTTCCCCGTCCTTGCCAACAGCGTGCGCGCATTGCCGGTGCTGGAAAACGACCGCGATCTTGACGGCGATTCGCTGCGGATCACGCGTATCAACGACGGGGATACGGGGGAAGCGGTCATCAGCGGCGACGAATCCACGATCCTCTACAGCGCGCCCCCCGGCTTCACGGGCGTGCGGCGTATCCAGTATTTCTTTACCGATGATTCGGATGGCTCCTCCTCCGCATGGGCGACGGTGGTGGTGCAGGAGGAACCCGATATCGCCCTCGACTTTGACGGCCTTGATGATTTTCTGCTCCTTCCGGCGGAGGACGGACCGGCGATGGAGGAGGCCTTCACCCTGGAGGCGGTCATCCACCCGCGCGACTGGGGTGAACATGTGACGGGCTTCGGACGCATTTATGACCGCGGCAACGTCATCTTTTTCCTGAACGGCTTCGACCACGCCTTCTACAACGATCGCAGCCTGGTCGCTTTTTTCATCCTCGAGGACGGCACCGAGGTGGCGGCGAACAGTGTGGAGGACGCCCTCGTGTTGAACGAGGACCAGCATGTCGCCCTGACCTTCGATCACACCGCCGGGGCCTCTTCGGTGCGCATGTTCATCGACGGGGAGGAAGTTGCGCTCAGCTACCCCTCCGAGGGGGGACTTCTTGGTGCGGCCCCGGGGCGGCCCATCGCTCCCATGACGACGCAACCGCTGTATATGGGGGAGAATCCGCGGGGCGCCCGCGCCTTCAAGGGGAGGATTTCCGATTTCCGGATCTGGGAGGAAGCGCGTTCCCCGGCACAGATCGCCGCCTCCTCCACGGGCTTTGAGGAAGGGGGTACGCCCGCGATCCAATTTCCCCTTGACCGCCAGCTCGGAAGGGAGGTGCCCTCCACCGGCACGCTGACCGCAAGCGCTTTCCTCAATGGTCCCCAGCGGGTCCCCGGGCAAGCCCCATGGAGCGAACTGGAAAGCCGCTACCGATTGCTTCGGGACGCCGGCAGCGGCTGGTGGGACGAGCGTACTTTCGGCTGGCTTTTCGGCGACCGCTATCCGTGGATCTACACCAATTCCGTCGGATGGGCCTTCAGCGGCCACGCCGACCCGGACACGGGGTACCTCCTTTATCCTGCCGACAACAACTGGGGCTGGCTGGCGACTACCGCTGAATTGTATCCATGGTTCCACCGTGCTGTCACCGGGGACTGGCTCTGGTATGTTGAGGGAACGGGCAACCCCTCCTGGTGGTATTCCGTTTCCGTGGAGGATTATTTCCTTTCCGGGGATTCCTTGCCCAACAACTGAGAGAAACGGGCTTCCAGCCACCGAAGGGCTTCCTCGCGGTCGTTGAAGGCGCCGTCTAGCTGGGCTTCATAGGCTTGGGCGAGCATCTTCCCGATGGCGGGCCCCGGTTCCCAACCATGCCGAAGGAGGTCTTTGCCGCCCAGCAAAGGGGGAGGGCCTCCCTGATCCACGGAGAGGGTGTGCGCGCGTTCCCGCAACCAGGCCGCCGCCTCGGGTGCATTCCCGGGACCTTCCGGCGGGCGCCCGGCGGCATCGGCGATAAAGACCCGCAAGAGCCGGTCGAGCCGCCCGCAATCCCGGGAAAGGCGGCGTACGGCCGCATCCGAGCTGTTGTCGCGATAAAGGACCGCCGGCCGCATATGGCAGGCGACAAGGGGAAGGACCTCGCCGATGATCCAGGCCGGAAAGCGCAGATGCTCGAGAAACTGGCGCGCAATGCGCACTCCCGCCTTGTCATGCCCGGGCGAACGGATCGCTTCCTTTTCCTCCACGGTGCAGACCGGCTTGCCCATATCATGGCAGAGGACAGCAAGGCCGGTAACTAGATCTTCCTCGTGGGGCCCGGTCCGATGATGGGCCGCAAAGGCGTCGAGGCAATGAAGGGTGTGGTTCCAGACATCCCCCTCCGGATGCCAGCGGGGATCCTGAGGACAGCCGATAAGGGCATGCAGTTCGGGAAAAAAGCGCGTCCATCCAGTGGTGCGCAGAACCTCGAGGCCAAGGGAGGGACGGATGCCGAGGGTGATGAGTTTCTCCCATTCCAGCCGGTAACGCTCGGGGGCGAGCCCGACCGGATCCAGCCCGGCCGCGAGGCGTTCCGTCTCCGGAGCGAGGCTGGCCTCCAGACGCGCCGCCAGCTGCATGCCCCGCAGGACCCGCAAGGGATCCTCGACAAAGCGCTCCGAGCAATGCCGCAGCAGTCCCCGGCGCAAATCCGCGACGCCACCGAGCGGGTCCTCAATACGGTCCTCGAGCAGGTCATGGTACAGCGCGTTGACGGTGAAGTCCCGCCGCCGCGCCGCTTCGGGAAGGGAAAGAGCGGGATCGACCTCGATCGCGAAATCGCGATGACCGGACCCCGTCCGGCGCTCGCGGCGGGGCAGGCTCACATCGATGTCCCAACCGCGCAATTTGTACACCCCAAAGCTGCGCCCGACTTTTTCCGCCGCCGCGAGCGGCTGCAGAACCGAGTCCAGTTGCTCCGCCGAGAGGCCGAAAACCTCCACATCCACGTCATAGACCGTATTCCCCAGCAAAGCGGAGCGGACACAACCGCCGACGAGGAGGGCCCGACCGCCCCGGTCCCGGCAGGCTTCGGATAACCTGCGCAGGAAAGCGAGCTCTTCGGCGGGATAGAGGGCAGCAAGGTCAGCCATGGGCGATTTCACGTTGCCATCGCGGGCCTCTTCTGGCAATGCCCTTGTCCTTTCTTGAATGGTATCGGGCGGTCCTCAACCGGTGGTCCTCTTGCTCGAGGATGATGCACTTAGTGCGGAATTCATGCGCTCCAGTCTGGATGTGGCTGGATTCGCCGTCGTTTTTGCCGAGGATGTGGAAACGGCGCAAAACCGCTGCGAGGAGTTGGGAACCGCCCGGATCGAGGCCGTTCTCTGCGATTACCGCCTCCCCGACGAGACCGGAATTGCCTTTCTCAAGTGGCTGCGGGCCCGGGATGAGAATGTCGCCACCGTCGTCATCACCGGACAGGGGGAGAAGTCCGTCATTCAGCAGGCTATGGGCGCCGGGGCTTTCGAGTACCTCGAAAAACCGGTCACCCATCAAGTCCTCTCGAAGGTTCTTGAAAAAGCCTGCGAGCAAACGAGGCGGCAGCGAAAGTATGCCGAAGACCGGCGCGAGCTGGAAGAACTGGAAACCCTCGACAAGTCCCTCAATCTTTCCTTGCCCGCGAGCCTGCGCGACCGTCTGCGCGTCCTCTA
Organism: Verrucomicrobiota bacterium; assembly: GCA_009908535.1. GTDB lineage: Bacteria > Verrucomicrobiota > Verrucomicrobiia > Opitutales > Oceanipulchritudinaceae > Oceanipulchritudo. The sequence continues at coordinate 12,001 of JAAAOD010000097.1, read as the reverse complement.
CCGACCCCTCCATGAAACCGGGGGCGATTTCATCATGTCAATGGAGCGGGACGGCGGGCGCGTTCTGCTGATCGTCGGAGACGTAAGCGGCCATGACATCCGCTCCGGATATGTCTCCACGTACTTCCAGGGCATGTTCCGCGGATGTATCGAAAGCGGGGCTTCGGTCGAGGATGCCCTCCAGCTGGTCAACGCCAGTTTGCGTCGCGACAGCGGTCCCGCCGCCGAGGGTGCCGTCCGCGTCAGCCTTTCCGTGGTAGTGACGGAATTCCAGCAATCCCCGGCATCGGTGCGGCAGTGGAATTACGGCTTCACGCCTTCCCAGCTGCTGTTTCCCGATGGCAGCGTCCGGGAGTGCTTTTACGGGCAGCCTCCGCTCGGCTGGGTGGATCCAATCCGGACCGAACCGGAGATCCTCAAGGTCGAACAGGCCCTTTCCCTGGTCCTGTACACGGACGGGCTGGTGGAATTTGCCGGCAATCTGGACGTCAACAGCTTCTGCCTGTTTCACCGGGCCATGGTGAAGGGAAATGGTTTTACAGGCTTGCCTTCCGCTCCCTCTGATGACATCTTAATATGCCAACTAATGGTAACCACTTCACCCCAACAAAGCGCCGTCTTCCGACCGATCCTCAGCGAGCATTACGCCGGGACAGAGGTTGATCACATCGACCACCTTCAGTCCACATGGCGCCGAAGTATCAATTTCTCTCTCAATAACCTGCTGGGGGACCGGCTGTACGACCTCCTTATCTGTATCCGCGAAGGGATGCTGAACGCCTTTATCCATGGCTGCGAGCGCTCCCAGGACAAATTCGCGCACCTGCAGATCAGTGTGAACGGAAGCGAGAGCCTCATCCGGGTCCGGATCGATGACCCCGGCAGGGGGCATGACTTCGACCTTGGAAAGCGGCTGGAGGAATTGAGCGGAGAGAAAGGCAAACACCTCGGGCTCGGGATTATTCATCACCTCAGTGACGATTTTCAGATTGAGAATGAGGGGACGACCCTGATGTTCGATTTCATGATCGATCCGGAAGAGGAGGGGGGATCGTGATCACGGACGAAAAGGTCACGGCGAAACTGGATCCGCGCAAGGAACGGCTCCACATCATCATCAACGAAGAGGTCACGAGCACGCAGGTTCCTGAACTGCGGCAGCGGTTTAAACAGATCCTCGATGATCACGAGCTCGACAACTGGAAGGCGCTGTACCTTGATATGCGCAATTCCCGTGTCATCGACAGCATGGGGGTCAACTGGTTGTACGCGGAAAGCCTGCGCCTGAAAGAAGACAACAAAACCTTTGTCGTTCGCATCAGCAGTCCCGCGATCAACCGTGTCTTTGCTTTCGCTGGCCTCGAAAAGATGGTCACGCTCAAGTACCGGCGCCGGAAGCAAACGCGCTGATCCCGAGGCCCTGTAGGAGCGCGGAGGTATCGACGTGATCCATGACCAGTTGTTTGATGAGCGGGATTTTGTCCTCGTCACGGGGTTGCGTTTTTACGGTCATCGAATTGATGCGTGAAGCGACGGTATAGCTTTCCTCCGGGCTGATCACAACGGGGATTTTCGTCTGGTTGATCATGTCCATGATGTGGTGCGAAGGAAGAATGTTCCGGGTCAGGACGATGCCCGCGAGGGGGGCCTTCCCGGAAATGCTGTTTGCGGCGATGGCGAGGAGGAGGACGTCCTCACGATCCCCCGGGGTCAGGATGAGGTATCCCGGGCGCATGTAATCCATGAGGCTGGTGGCCGTCATGGCCCCGACAACGACATTGAGGATGCGGTTGTACTGGCCGGTTGACTGGCCGTTGAGCCAGCGGCCTTTTACGACCTCGGCGACCTGGGAAAGGTTGGGATAGGCCAGATTGGCATTCTCGGGAATAACTCCCAGCAGCGGCACCCCGAGGCGTTCGAGGGCCTTCCCGCTGTAGTGACGGATTTCTTCCAGTTTGCGCGGATGGACCTTATTGAGGATGGCGCCGACCACCTCGATGCCATAGCTGTCAAAGAGACTTTTGTTGAGGGCGATCTCATCGACGGGCTTGCCGATGCCGCCGCGGCTGACGATGACCGCCTTGGCCCCGAGGAGGCGGGCGACCTGTGCATTGGAGAGGTCGCAAATGGCCCCGACGCCGGCATGGCCCGAACCTTCGATAATGATAACGTCCTTCTCATAGGCGGAACGGTCGAAGGCGCGGACCATCGTATCGACGAGGCGCGGATAGAAATTCTCGGGATCATCAAGGTAACGCCGGGTAAAGGAGCTGTCGATGACGACGGGGCTCATACTTTCAATGGGCGTGGGGATGTTGAAGGTCTTCGTGAAGAGCAGGGAGTCCTCGTCGATGAGGTGATTTTCGTAGGAAATAAACCGCTGCCCGATGGGCTTGATGTAGCCGACGCGCGGCAATCGCTGCTGCAGGGCGGCAAAGAGCCCGAGGGCGGACGTGGTTTTGCCGTCGTTCTGCCGTGTCGCGGCGACGAAAAGGCGCGGGGTGGCGGTGTTTTCCGGTTTCTGTAAAAGCTGGCTCATTTTCGACATGGGCGGCGAACTCAGGCGGGATTTTCGCGGGACTGCTCCCCGTAGAGGAACTGCGGATCGAGGGCCTGGCAGGCGGTGAGGACGGCGGTGCCGAAGATGTCGTAGACATGAGCGCCCCGGCTGATCTCGGCGCAGGGCTTCTGGAGACCGATGATCAGCTGGCCGTAGGTGCGAGCACCGGCCACCACCTGCACCATTTTGGAGGCAATGTTTCCGGAATTGAGGTCCGGGAATACAAGCACGTTGGCCCGGCCGGCCACGAGGCTGTCGGCAAGGTTCTTTTGCCGCGCCACCACGGGATCGAGGGCGGCATCCAGCTGCAGTTCCCCATCGAAGTCGGCGTTGAGACCGAGAGCGGCCGCCTTGGCCTGGGCGATGGGCAAAGCTTCGCGAATCTTGAGGAGGCTGTCATGCACGGGCCGGCGGGCATGCGTGGCGAAACTGAGGAAGGCCACGCGCGGGGTCTTTTCGATAAGGTGGGCAACGCGTACGGCGGTTGAAACGGCGATGTCGGCCAGTTGATTGGGGCTGGGATCGGGGATGACCCCACAATCGGCGAGGAAGAGGACCCCGTTTTCGCCCACCTTGGTATTCTCTTGATCAAGGATGAGCATGGAGGAGGCGGTTTGCACGGCAGGCTGCTTCGGGATGATGCGGAAGAGGGAGCGCAGCCCGCTGGAAGTGGTGACAGTCGCACCGCCGACAAGGGCGTCCACGCGTCCGGTAAGGAGCATCAACGCAGCGAAGTTATGACGGTTGAGCAGCAGTTCCTGTTTTTCATCCGAGGGTAAGCCGGCATACCGCGGGATGGCATCGAGCATGGGCAGGAACAGGTCGATGTCGTCACTGCGCTCGGGTTCCATGATGCGGATGCCGTCGAGACGGATATCCAGTTGAAAGGCGCTCTTTTTAATTTCCGCGCGGTCGCCGAGGAGGACGGGGACGCCGCACTGCCGGGTGATGATCTGGCGGGCTGCCTGGATAATGCGCGGGTCGCGGCCCTCGGGAAAGACGATCCGTTTGGGATTCTGCTGAAGGCGTGCCAGCAATGCTTGGAAAAAGGACATGGGAAAGGAAGGGCGTTGGTGGGCGTGGATACTGGGAAAAGGTGGGGGCCAGGGAAAGAAAAGAATAATCTGGCAGAAGGGGGCAGGCGTCGACAAAACACTGCCCGATGGCAGGATTGGGGAAACGGATCTCGGAAGTGGCCGGATGGACGATGATCTCCCGCCTTCTGGGTTTGCTTCGGGATATCCTGCTGTTTGCCAGCCTTGGCACGGGAATCCTGAATTCGGCCTTTCTTCTTGCTTTCACGCTGCCCAACCTATTTCGGCGGCTGCTTGGGGAGGGCGCGCTTTCCTCATCGGCCATTCCGGTTCTCGCCGAATGCCGGGAGCTGCGCGGTCCGGCGTCGACCCACGAACTGCTCAACGCCCTCCTGGTCCGTCTGGGGGCGATTCTCGGGGGATTGGTTCTTCTCGCCCTCCCGTTGCTTAGCCTGGTCGCAACCTTCGAGGGGTTGCCGGAACGCTGGTATGCGGGGGCCGCCCTGAGCCAGCTTCTTTTTCCATACGTGATGCTGATCTGCCTGGGCGCGCTTATTTGCGGGACCCTGAACGTGTTCGGCCGTTTCGGCCTGGCCTCGGCGAATCAGATCTGGTTGAATCTGATGATGATCGGGGCCCTGCTTGCCGGGATGGGAATCTGGCCGGCCGACGGTGAGCAGCGGGTGCTCTGGCTAAGCCTTGGCGTGCTCGCCGGCGGGATGCTGCAGTTGCTGGTACCGGCATGGGGCATGGCGCGGGCAGGCTGGCGCTTTCCATCGGGCTGGCGCTCCCATCCGGACCTTGGCAAGGTGCTGCGATTGTTCCTTCCGGGACTTCTGGGCGCCGCCATCTTCCAATTGAATATTCTCGTTTCGCGCCTGCTGGCTTTTTCGCTGAACGACACCGCGACCGGATTGCTTTACATCGCCAGCCGACTCGTGGAACTGCCGCTGGGGGTCTTCGCCATCGCCGTGACCACAGTGGCCTTTCCGGAACTTTCCCGCCTTGCCTCGGCGGGGAAGGCGAAGGCATTCGCGCGCACCTACCACCAGAGCCTCGGCCTCATCCTCCTGATCACCCTGCCGGCGGCGGTGGGCCTTGCCTTGCTGGGGGAATCCATTCTCAGCGTCCTGTTCGAGTGGGGCCTGTTTGGTGGCGAGGACGTGAAGGCGGCTTATCCCGTGCTGGTGGCGGCAGCAGCGGGACTGCCGTTTTTCGCGTGGTCGACCCTGCTGACGCGGAGCTATTATGCGCGCCAGCGGATGCGTATTCCGGTGATTCTCGCGGCAGTGAACCTATTCTTGAACTTGCTTCTCGGGCTTCTGCTCATGCAGTGGATCGGGGCAACCGGGCTTGCCCTTGCCAATACCCTCGCGGCCGCCGTCCACTGTACCGCCCTGCAGGTTCTCGGCGGCAGGATGGTCCACCTCGCCGGGATGGAAATCCTCCGCCGCAGCCTCCGCGAGTCGCTGCGCGTCGGGGTTGCCCTCGGGATGCTGGGGATTGTATGCGGACTGGGCCGGCTGGCCCCCTTCCACATGGCGCTCGAGGAAAAGACCGCTCATGTCGTGGTGACCCTGCTGGTCCTTCCGCTGGCTGCCGCGGTCTATTTTCTGGCCCTGCACCTGCAGGGATTACCGGCCCTGCGCCTGTTGTCGGGAATGAGAAAGTCCGCCCGCGATTAACCTTTCCCGACTAGCTCCGGGGGCGGCCGAAAGGCGTCCTCGAGGATCCCAATGTTGATCTCCACTTCGTTGAGGACCAAGGTTGACATGTTTTCCCCCTTTTTGCGGCGAATGATCCGCATGGCGAAATCCACGCCCCCGAAGCGCTCGAACTGGCTCGGAATCAATTCGAGGAGCCGGTCTCCGTCCGCATCGTACTCATAGATACGACGCTCGATGAACCGTTCCTTATCAATGAGGTGGACATTCCAGCTGCCGTCGGGGAAGCGGGCGATGACTTTATAGCAGGGAATCCGGTTGAGCATCACATCTTCGCCGAGCTCAAAAACGAGGTCGGGCTCCTCCCGGTAGCGGACGAGGTAATTGGTGAGGGGGGCCTCATTGATGAACTTTTCGGCCTGGGCTCCCGGCATTCTGCCATGAAAAACCTGTCCGCCGGCGTGGCGGGAAAACCAGACCGTCTCTCCATCGTAGCCCTGGACAAACCGTGAGCGGCCATGGTCGATAACGACGCGTACCCGGTCGGGATCCTTTTTGAGCACGGTAATGGTGCTGACGACCCGGTCGCCGTCGAGGACGCTGCCGCGCAGCCGAGCGCTGTTGATTCGCTCGAGGGCAACGCGTCCGCCCATGGCCTCGATATAGCGATCCATTACCTCTTCGACGGTGAGGTTCTCCCCTTCGCGGGCTTGCCCGTGCACGGTGGGCGCGACCGGAGGGGCCAGCGTGAGAAGGAGCGAGAGGGAGAGGCATAATGAGGGACAGCGCATCACGGAAGAGATGTTAAATTTTTTTACGAAGCCCCCCGGAAGGTCAAGCTCTGACGGAATTCAGTCCCCTGCTTCCGGCTCGCCGGGTGGAAGTCGTACCGGGATCCCGGCCTCGCGAAGGTGCTGCTTGGTTTCCCGCAGAGTGAATTCCTTGAAGTGGAAAATGCTGGCGGCGAGGACCGCGGAAGCTCCCCCCTTGAGGACAACCTCGGCGAGGTGGGCGGGATTGCCGGCGCCGCCGGAGGCGATGACGGGGATTTCGACGGCCTCCGAAACGGCGCGGGTCAGGGGCACGTCGTAACCGGCCTTGGTCCCGTCGGCGTCCATGCTCGTAAGAAGAATTTCCCCGGCGCCGCGGCGAAGGACCTCGCGCGCCCAGTCGAGGACGTTCCATTCCGTCGGCTTGCGACCGCCATGGGTGACGACCCTCCAGTAGCCGGCCTCCGCATCCCAACGGGCGTCGATCGCTACGACGATGCACTGGTTGCCGAAGCGGGAGGAAGCATGGGAGATGAGATCCGGCTCGAGGACGGCGGCGGTGTTGAGGCTCACCTTGTCGGCACCGGCGTTGAGCATGTCGCGGATATTCGCTACAGAGCGCAGGCCGCCCCCGACGGTGAGGGGCATGAAGCATTCGGAGGCGGTGCGCTCGACGACATCGCGAAGGATGTCGCGCTCCGAGGAGGAGGCGGTGATATCGAGGAAGACGAGTTCGTCCGCCCCCTGGCGCTCATAGGCCTTGGCGATTTCGACGGGATCGCCGGCGTCCCGCAATTCCACGAAGCGCACGCCTTTGACGACGCGTCCGGCGTTGACGTCCAGACAGGGAATGACCCGTACCGACAACATCGGGAGGACGGGTAAGTTCGCCTTTTCAGCCCTCGAGGAGGCCGACGTCCGGCTCGAAGGAAATGGCGAGTCGATATTGCTGGCCGGGACGCATGATCAGGGGGTGATCCCGGACAAGGCTCTGCAGGTAGTGGATATTTCCCCAGTAGGTGCGGTAGCGCATCTCCTCGGTGACAATATCGGTCTCCTGCCATGCGGCCTGGAAGTCATCCTTTTCCACGGTGCAGCCGAGGCCTTCCTCGCCGAGGACGAAAGTCATGGGGGCGTGTTTCTCAGAGTGGGGCGACCCGATGGCGAGCATGTAGCGGAAATAGTCCAGCTGCACCTGCCGCTTCACCGTGAAGACGAATTCGCTGGAGATGCGGTTGCCAGAGAAATTCCAGGCCACCTTGACGCTGCCGAGGCCGTTGAGCATTTCCTCGTCCTTCGTGATCATCTCCGGTTGTTCGTAACGGAAGTAGAAACTGCGGCGCAGGCCGAGACCGGTGACGCAGCGTTTTCCGTAGAAGGCGGGGACGACGACCTTGTCGCCGAAGGTCAGCTCCGGAAGGAGAATGGGCAGGTACTGGTTGGCGGGCCAATCGAAGATCCCGGGGCAATGGGGGAAAGCAAGGCAGTCCGCCGATCCGGTTTTCTGGCTGCCCATCAGGGGCAGCTGCAGGTGCAGGCCGTTTTCCGTATTCTGGTAGAGGAAGAGGCCCTGCTCCTTGCGCGATCCCTTGTGGAAGATAACCCAGCGCCCGCCGGTCTTGCGCGGGGCTGCCTTTGCGTCCATTTCGCGGTCGATGGACCGGGCCAGCCGCGCCCACTGGCAGAGGTAGCGCGCTCCGTCAAAATTGGCCATGCGGGTGGTGTGCTCCGGACGGGTGTCCCGTTCCGCGTCGCGCACGACGATGAAGCCCTGTTCCTGGTCGAGGTAAGTGAGGAAGAAGAACTGGAAGAGCCGCCGCAGCATTTCGACGTAATGCGGTTCTTTCTCCGCGCTGATCCAGCCGTCGCGCAGCGCCTGCAGGACGAGGGAAATGCAGTGCATCTGCCCGTACGCGCCGACGGCCTTGCCGTAGATCCAGCCCTGACCGTCGGAGCGGACGAGGTCGGGCAGGAGGCGCAGATACCTTTCTGAGACCGTACGCAGGCTCGGGAGCTTGCGGTCCCGCAGGTGGATGTTGCCGTGCAGCTGCAGGGCCTGCCGCATAAAGACAAGGGACATCAGCCCGTAGATATCGAAAACGCCCCCGACGCCGGTGGTGGGAGCGTCATCAATAAAGCCGGCGGAGCTGGTGGAGCCGATACGGCTGACGAAACGGTCGATCAACTTACCGGTCTCGTCCTTCTTCGACAGCCCCATGGAAAAGCGGGTCACCGCCTTGGCGACATTGAAGGTCTGAAAGTGATTATCATAATCGGTTCTTGCGAGGAGGCGCCGGTCAAGGCGTTCGCGGGTCGGGTCGAGGAGACGTTCCCAGACGCCGTTGCGCTCCTTGGCCGGCCCGAAGGAGAGCAGACCGAGGGCGGCATACCCGAGCCCGTTTTCCTGCTCCTCCTCAAGGAAGGCCTGTGCCGTGATGCAGCGGGCGGTAAGGTCGATGAGGTCGTGCCCCTCGAAGCTGGTTTCCTGGGTAGCCCGGTAAAACTCGCCGATGGCGAGAGCGGCATGACCGGATTCGTCAAGACGGCTGGATTCCCCTTGCACGGGTTGAATAGTGCCATCCGCTTGTATGGAGCTCAAATTCTGGCCGAGCATGGCCCGGGCCATATCGAGGCATTGGTCAGCGAAGTTTTGCATTCTGGAAAGGGGTCGGATTAAGAAGTCGGGATTGTCGCGGGCAAGTCAAAAACTGGCATGGAAAGAAAGCCGGTAGCGGTCGCATTAAATATCGATTAATTTAAAGAATTGTTCGTTGGTGGTGGTTTTGGAAAGGCGCTCGACGACGCTCTCGGCGGCATCCTCGATTTTCTGCCCGGCGAGGGCGCGGCGGAAGAACTGGCTTTTTTTGAGCCTCTCGGGCGGAAGCAGCAATTCCTCCCGGCGGGTGCCGGAGGAAGCGACGTTAATGGCGGGCCAGATGCGCAATTCGGCGACCTTGCGATCCAGGACCATTTCCATGTTCCCCGTGCCCTTGAATTCCTGAAAAATAAGATCGTCCATCTTGCTTCCGGTCTCGATGAGAGCGGAGGCGATAAGGGTGAGGCTGCCCGCCTCCTCGGTGTTGCGAGCGGCGGAGAAGAGCTGGCGCGGCTTTTCGAGGGCACGGATGTCGAGACCTCCTGTCATGGTGCGGCCACTACCGCCCTTGGCGGAATTGTAGGCGCGGCTGAGGCGGGTAAGGGAATCGAGCAGGACGATGACGTCATGGCCGGCCTCGGCCTGGCGTTTCGCGTAATCGATCGCCAGCTCGGAAATGCGGAGGTGGTTGCGGACCTCCTCGTCATTGGAGGAGGCGAGGAGAAGGCCGGGAACATTGCGGCGGATGTCGGTGACTTCCTCCGGCCGTTCATCGACGAGGAGCATGACAATGCGGCAATCGGGATGGTTGGCATGGACCCCGAGGGCGATATCCTGCAACAGGGTGGTTTTGCCGGTGCGGGGCGGGGCGACGATAAGGCCGCGTTGTCCCTTGCCGATGGGGCAGAAGATGTCGAGGACGCGGCAGGTCATGTTGCCCGAACCGCTGCGCTCGGTGTTGAGCCATTCGTCGGGGGTGACGGTGGTCAATTGATCGAAGGCGAGGCAATTGCGCCGCTCCTCCACCTTGAGCCCGTCGATCGTTTCGATAAAGCGGACTTTCGGATTGGGGTGGCGTTCGTCCTTCTGGCCGGAGGCAACAATGTAGTTGCCGCGCTTGAGTTTGAAACGACGCACGAGTTCGCGGGGCACGAAAGGATCGGTCGGCCGCGTTTTCCCGTTCCGTTCCGGGTCAAGGAGGACACCGGTCTTGTTCTGCTGTGGTTCAAAAATTCCCTCCACCACCAACGGAGGCGGGGAACCGTTCTCTGATTCCATGAGTGTGAAGTTGATTACAAGTTGAGCGGCGGCAGGTGTGTGAAAATGCCGCTGCCAGGGAGGAAAGAGCGGAGACCGGACCGAAAGGACTTCCAGGTCGCATGCCGGAATTTTCCCGACGAAGAAAGGCTTGGTCATGGAAAGTTTTGGTCAAGTGTCAATGTCGATTAAAATCGGGCGAAAGTGGTGCTTTGCAGAAAGGGGGGCGGAATGTTGCCTTCCGCCGGTGATGAAAACGCACGGAAACCGTTTCCGGAGGGCCTTCAGCCTTATTGAACTGCTGTTGGCGCTCGGATTGTTCTCCCTTGTGCTCGGGTTGGTCGGCGGCCTGCTGGCGGCGGAAAGCCGGTTGCGCGCCGCGGTGGAGACATCGGCGCGGATCGCCTTTCTGCGGGAAAAGGCGCGCACGACCCTTGCATCCGGGGACGATCCGGTGGCGCTGGCGCCGGACCTGTCCGGGACCGTGCTGCTGTTTCCGGGGCGGGACTGGTTGCCGCCGGCGCGCGGGCAAAGCCGGAGCTGGCATTGGGTCGGCGGGGAGGGCATGAACGGCGGAGAGTGGCGTATCCTGGTGGAGGAAGGCGCCTGGGGAGGCCGGAACCTGCTTGGTCATTATGAAAAATTTCCGGAGTAGGCGAGGCTTCGGCCTCGTGGAGTTGCTCCTCGCGCTGGCGGTGGCGGCCTTGGTGGCGGGCGCGGGGGCCCGTTTTTTAGTTTTCCTTGTGGAGCGAAGGGCGGCGGCGGAGGAAGCGGAGGAGCGCAGGAACGCCCTCCGCCAGATGCAGGCGGCGTTGCAAAGGGTCGTGGACCACCGCGTGGAGCATGTCTTCGCTCCGGACCCATGGTGGGAGGCCAAAGGGCGTCGGACCGCGAAAGGCTGGGAGCTTTTGAGCCTGCGCGTGCGCTACTTCGGGGAAATGGGAGAAACGAGGCAATGGGTCCTTGAAAAGGACAAAGGACTCTTCTGGCAGTGGGGCGATGCGGAAGGAAATTCGCGCCGGGGTCCCGAGGGCGGAATTCGGCTTTCCGATATGACGGAGGGCCCGGCGCTTCCGGCGGCGTGGAGCCTGCGCGGCCCGACCCGGCAGCGCGGCATCGCGGTTATCTGGGAACCGCCGCCTCCGGGAGAGCCGCGGACGTTTGCCATTTTCATGGAGTGATCTTTCCTGAGGCATCGTGGGTACGGTCAATCCATCCAAAGCCTTTTTCCTCGCCGCCCGCCCGAAGACCCTTCCGGCGGCCGCCGTTCCGGTGGTTCTCGGCGGCGCCCTTGCGCAATCCGTGGGCGCCTTTGTCTTCATGCCGTGGATCCTTTGCCTGCTGTTCGCGCTGCTGATCCAGGTGGGGACGAACTACGCGAACGACTATTACGATTTCCTGAAGGGGAGTGACGACGAGCGCCGGATTGGTCCCAGTCGAGCCACCGCCTCGGGCTGGGTGCGGCCGGCGGCGATGCGGCGGGCGATGATCCTGACCTTTGCTGCGGCCTTTCTCTGCGGATGCGGTCTTATTCCTTTCGGCGGCTGGTGGCTGCTGTCGGTCGGGGTGGTTTCCATCCTCTGCGGGATCGCCTACACCGGCGGACCGTACCCACTGGGCTACAACGGCTGGGGGGATCTGTTTGTCTTTGTTTTCTTCGGCTGGGTGGCGACCGCGCTCACCTACTATGTCCAGGCGGGCACCTTCCGGTTTGGCGAAGCGTGCGGATACTGGCTCCTGCTGGCGGGCGCCGTACCAGGAGTCCTCTCGACGAATCTTCTCGTGGTGAACAATCTCCGGGACCGGCCGCTGGACGCGGAATCCGGGAAGCAGACGCTTGCGGTACGGTTCGGGCGGCGGTTCGCCCTCGCCGAATACCATGTCCTCACTGCGGCGGCCTTTCTCAGCGCGGTGCTATTCGCCTTCGGCACCGGCCACCGCGGCGGGCTGCTCGTCCTTGGGGCGCTGCCCCTTGCCGCCCGCATAAGCCGGCGGGTACAGAAGGCAACGACCCGCGAGGATTTCGCCACCGCCCTCGCGGGCACGGCGGCGCTGCTCATGTTGGCGGGCCTCCTCTTTTCCGGCGGGCTGCTGCTGCGCGGCTCAGGGTTGTAGATTCC
>JAAAOD010000162.1 GCA_009908535.1 Verrucomicrobiota bacterium | reverse complement strand
GCCGATTCCTGCTTGCCCTGAGCGCACCGCTTCTGGCCGCCTTCGGGACGACCCGCCTCGTCGCGGCGGACCGGATCCACATCGTGCGGAAGGGAGACACCCTCAGCGAGCTGGCCAGCACGTATGGCGTCACCGTGCGGGAACTGAAGCGCCGCAACGGCCTGGCCTCCGACTTGATCAAAATCGGCCAGCGCCTGCGCATTCCCGGCGACGCTGTCGATGAGGAAGCGGTGGCCCGGCTGCTGCGCGGAACGCGTATCCGGCGCGAGCGCTGGAACTACATCGTTGCCCACCATAGCGCGACGAAATACGGCAACGCCGAAATCTACGACAATTACCACCGCCGCCGGGGGATGCAAAACGGGCTCGCCTACCACTTCGTCATCGGGAACGGGGTCGATTCCGGCGACGGGGAAATCGAAATCGGTCCGCGCTGGCGTCAACAGCTGCACGGCGGCCATGTCCGCAAGTGGGAGGTTAATCGCGAGGGGATCGGGATCTGCCTCGTCGGCAATTTCGAAAAAACCCGGCCGACCCCGCGGCAGATTGAGGCTTTTACGGCTCTCACCCAGTATCTGGGCGTAACTGTGTTGAATAATCGCTACAAATTTATGGTGCATAAGGAGGTCGATCCCGGCCACACCATCTGTCCGGGACGGTATTTCCCGGTGCGGGCCATGCATCGGCGGTTCGGCTAGTCGTCCGCCAGGGATTACCTGTTTTTGCGCGGGCGGTAGCGTTTTCCCTTTTTCGCGGGGCGCCCGCGTTTGCGGGGCGCCTGGCCGGCATCCCCCTTGCCGCGGAGGGCGTCGATCTGGTCGCGGAGGACGGCGGCCTTTTCAAATTCGAGGTTGGCGGCGGCGGTGAGCATTTCCTCCTCCAGTTCGGCGAGGACTTTAGCGACCTCCTTATCTCCGCCGGCTTCCTGCACGGAGACGGGATCGGCGGGAGCTTCCTCGCGGTAATGGAGGCTCGCCTGCAGCCCGCGGCGCACGCCCTTGGGGGTAATGTTGTGTTCCTCGTTGTAGGCAAGCTGGCGCCGCCGCCGCTCCTCGGTGATGGCGAGGGCGTTGCGCAGGGAATCATTCATTTGATCCGCGTAGAGGAGGACGCGTCCCTTCTCATGGCGGGCGGCGCGCCCGGCGGTCTGGATGAGGCTCGTCGTGCTGCGCAGGAATCCCTCCTTGTCGGCGTCGAGGATGGCGACAAGGGCCACCTCGGGCAGGTCGAGGCCCTCGCGGAGCAGGTTGACCCCGACGAGGACGTCGAATTCGCCAGCGCGGAGCTTGCGGAGAATCTCCACGCGCTCGATGGCGTCGATGTCGCTGTGCAGGTATTCGACCCGGATGGTCCGCTCGCGCAGGTAGGAACTGAGATCCTCGGCCATGCGCTTGGTCAGCGTCGTGGCGAGGACGCGTTCCCCGGCCTCGACAGCACGGGTGGCCTCATTGATGAGGTCCTCCACCTGGCCCTCGGCAGGCCGGACGAAGGTTTCCGGATCGAGCAGGCCGGTCGGACGGATCACCTGTTCGGCGACGACGGAGGAGCACTCGAGGTCGCGGTCGGACGGCGTGGCCGAAACGAGGATGGTCTGGCCGGTGATGCGCTGAAATTCCTCGAGCTGCAAGGGGCGGTTGTCGAGGGCGCTCGGAAGGCGGAAGCCGTACTCGACCAGCCGTTCCTTGCGCGAGCGGTCGCCGTTGTACATGCCGCCGATCTGTGGAACGGTGACGTGGCTCTCGTCGATGAAGGTAAGAAAATCATCGGGAAAGAAATCGAGAAGGCAGAAGGGCCGGTCGCCCGGGCGGCGACCGGACAGGTGGCGGGAATAGTTTTCGATTCCCTGGCAGAAGCCCATCTCCTGCAGCATCTCAAGGTCGTATTCCGTGCGCATGCGGATGCGCTGGGCCTCGAGCAGGCGCTGGCCCTTTTCAAAGAAGCCGACCTGCTCCTCCAGTTCGGAGCGGATGCCCTTCAGGGCTTCCTCCAGCTTGTAGCGCGGGGTGATGAACTGGTTCGCCGGGTAGAGGTGGAACTCCTCGAAGGCCTGCCCCGTTTCCCCGGTGAGCGGGTCAAGGTAGCGGATGCGGTCGATCTCATCCCCGAAAAACTCGATGCGGATGGCCGATTCCATGTAGGCCGGAAAGACGTCGACGGTTTCCCCGCGGACCCGGAAGGCCCCGCGCTGGAACTGAATATCGTTGCGCTCGTAAAGGTTCTCGACAAGGCGCTCAAGGAAGGCGTCGCGCGCGAACTCCTCGCCGACGCGCAAAGGGATCATCAACTCCTTGAAATCCTCCGGCGAACCGAGGCCGTAGATGCAGGAAACGGAGGCGACCACGATGACATCCCGTCGCGAAATCAAGGAACTGGTCGCGGAGATGCGCAGGCGCTCGATCTCGTCGTTGATGGAGGAATCCTTCTCGATGTAGGTATCGGTCGCGGGAATGTACGCCTCCGGCTGGTAGTAATCGTAGTAGCTGACAAAGTACTCCACCGCGTTGTCGGGAAAGAAGTGCTTGAACTCGCTGAAAAGCTGGGCCGCCAGCGTCTTGTTGTGGGAAAGGACAAGGGCGGGGCGGTCCAGTTCCCGGATGATATTGGCCATGCTGAAGGTCTTCCCCGAACCCGTCACCCCGAGGAGGGTCTGGTGTTTGTTTCCCGTCCGCAGGGAACCCAACAGCTTCGCGATGGCCTCCGGTTGATCGCCCGTCGGCGTGTAGTCGGATTTCAGGACAAACGCCATTGTCGACCGCCTAGCTGGGTGCGTGATAGGTCTTCGTGTCCAGTTCGTCCTCACGGCGGGCAACGATGCAGCTTACCGCGCTGTCCCCGGTCACGTTCACGGCCGTGCGCACCATGTCGAGGAGCCGGTCGATGCCGATGATGAGGCCGATCCCTTCCACCGGGAGGCCGACCTGCGTGAGCACCATGCTGAGCATGATCAGCCCGACGCCCGGCACCCCGGCGGTGCCGATGGAGGCGAGGGTGGCGATGAGAACGACGGTGAGGTAATCCGTTACGCCCAGTCCCATGCCGTAGGCCTGGGCGATGAACACCGTCGCCACTCCCTGCATGATGGCGGTTCCGTCCATGTTGATGGTCGCGCCCAGCGGTACGGTGAAGGAGGCCACGCTGTTGTTGACCCCGAGCTTTTCCTCCACCGTGCGCAGCGTCACCGGAATGGTGGCGTTCGAACTGGCGGTGGAAAAGGCGAAGACCTGCACTTCGCGCAGCTTTTTCAGGAATTGCACTGCCGGCAGACGGGCGAGCATTTTCAGCAGTAACGGATAGGTGACAAGGGCCTGCAGGAACAGGACCGCAAGGACGAGGAGGAAATACTTCAAGAGCGGACCGAAGGCGTCGAAACCCTGCGTGGCGAAGGTCTTCGCAAGCAGGGCAAAAACACCGAAGGGGGCCAGTTGCATGACGATCCAGACCAGCTTCATGATGACCTCGTTCAGGTCTTTGAACACCGCCAGAACGCGCTGCCCCGCCTGCCCGGCCATGGTCAGGGCAAGTCCCAGCAGGACCGCGAAGACGATAATCTGGAGCATGTTCCCCTCGCTGAGGGCATCGAAAATGTTCCGCGGGAAAAGGTTGAGCAGCACCTCAACGAGGGAGGGTGCCTCCGTTGCCTCGAAACTCGCCTCAGTCTCCAGCCCGAAGCCCCGGCCGGGTCCGATAATCACCGCACTGGCGAGCGCGAGGGAGATCGCCACCGCCGTGGTGAAGAGGTACAACCCGACCGTGCGCAGCCCGATCCGTCCGAGCCGGCGCACGTCCTCCAGCGCCGCCGTTCCACAGACCAGGGAGATAAACACGAGGGGCACGACCAGGACCTGGAGCAGGGCCAGAAAGGCTTTCCCGACGATTTCCAGCAGTCCCTCGACAAG
>JAAAOD010000024.1 GCA_009908535.1 Verrucomicrobiota bacterium | reverse complement strand
CCGTCTGGGAAAAGGATCGCTACGAACTGCCCCCCGGCGAGGAGATCGTCTACCTCGATCCCGGCATGGCCTTCGGCACCGGCAACCACGAGACCACCCGCCTCTGTGTGCGCCGCCTCCTCGACGCCCGGGATGACTGGGTTGGCGAGGCGCCCCGGAAAAGCGTCATCGACGCCGGCTGTGGCTCCGGCATTCTCGCCATTTCCGCGCGCAAACTCGGATTCCGCGAGATCTTCGCCTTCGACAATGATCCCGATTCCGTGCGGATCAGCCTCGACAACGCCCGCCTCTGTTCCGTCGAAAACACCATCGAGTTCCGCTGGGCCGATCTTCGCGCCGGTCTCGCCGACCGCTCCGTTGATCTCCTTCTCGCCAACATCCTTTCTCCCGTCCTCTGCGCACACGCCGGGCTCCTCATCGCCGCCTTGCGGCCGGGCGGGCGCCTCGTCCTCAGCGGCATCCTCGATAAAGAAAAGCACGAAGTCCACGGCACCTTCACCGAAGTCCTCGGGCAGCCCGGCCACCCCCTCGATTCCCGCACCGACGGCGACTGGGCCGACCTCTGTTACCAACTTCCCGTCGGCTGAAGGGGAGGAAGCCGCTGCCGCGGCTCCGCCGATCCAAAGCGGAAGGGCACCGCGCTTCCCTCCGCCGAGGACAAGCCGGAGGGAGCCGCTGCTGCGGCTCCGCCGATCCATAGCACCGCGCTTCCCTCCACCGAGGATAAGCTGGAGGGAGCCGCTGCTGCGGCTCCGCCGATCCAAAGCGGAAGCGCACCGCGCTTCCCTCCGCCGGGGACAAGCCGGAGGGAGCCGCTGCTGCGGCTCCGCCGATCCATAGCGGAAGCGCACCGCGCTTCCCTCCGCCGGGGACAAGCTGGAGGGAGCCGCTGCCGCGGCTCCGCCGATCCATAGCGGAAGCGCACCGCGCTTCCCTCCATCGATCCAAAGCGGAAGCGCACCGCGCTTCCCTCCGGCAGCTCTCGGGCCTTTCCGCACTTCCTTCCCCTTCAGGCTTGACCGTTCCCGTCCTGCCCTGCTTTCGTTTACGTTTTCCTGCTCAGCAGTTCCTGCGGGCGTAGTTTAATGGTAGAACTCCAGCCTTCCAAGCTGGCCGTGGGAGTTCGATTCTCCCCGCCCGCACCATCCCGCGCTCCGCGTTCACTATGTCGGCCGCCAAACGATCCTACCAACAGTGCGTCATTCTCACCGGGGCGGGGATTTCCGCCGAGAGCGGATTGAAGACGTTCCGGGGGGCGGACGGGCTCTGGGAGGGCCACCGTCCGGAGGAGGTGGCCTCCATCGAGGCATGGGAACGCGACCCGGAGACGGTCCTGCGCTTTTATAACGAGCGCCGCCGGCAGGTGCGGGCGGCGAGACCCAATGCCGCGCACTCCGCCCTCGCGCAGCTGGAGGACCACTTTCCGGTAACGATCGTCACCCAGAACGTGGACGACCTCCACGAGCGCGCGGGTTCGCGGAAAGTGCTCCACCTGCACGGGGAGATCCTGTGGGCGCGTAGCGAAAAGGATCCGGACCACCGCGTGTATCTGGAGAACCGCGACATCTCCCCCGGGGACCGCTGTCCACGGGGCGGGCAGCTGCGGCCGGACATCGTCTGGTTTGGCGAGCCCGTTCCCGCGATGATGGAGGCGGCGGAAATCGTCGCGCGGGCGGATCTCTTCGCGGTCGTCGGCAGTTCCCTGCAGGTCTATCCGGCGGCGAGCCTGCTCGATCTTGTTCCGGAACATTGCGACCGCTTCGCCATTGATCCGGCCCTTCCGGCGAGCGCGCGCTCCCTCGGTTTTGAGTCCATCCCCCTGCCTGCCAGCGAGGGCGTTCCCGTATGGGTGGAGCGGATGCTGGCGAAGTAGGGCGGGTGTCTTTTGGCGAAAAACTCCTTCTCGGGGCGGGCGGGCTCCCGCCCGGGGTGGAGGCGGCCCACGGAATCGGTAAACTGGGCCACCTTATGCGATTCCGTGAACACCTGCTACTGTGCGGAGGCCTTCTCATGATCCTGCCGGCCCTTGCCCGCGAGGACGAGGAGACCAACGGCCCTGTCACCGAACTTGACGAATACGTTGTCACCGGAACCCGCACCGAACGGCTCATTTCCGAGGCACCGGTGAAAACGGAGCTGGTCATGGCGGGCGAGATGGAGGCCTACAACGTCAGTTCCTTCCGCGACGCGCTGAAGATGATCCCGACGGCGCGGTTCGAGAACGATTGCCAGAACTGCGCCCTCAACCAGATCCAGCTTCTCGGCCTCGGCACCGAATACACCGCCATTCTCTTCGAGGGGGCGCCGCTGTACTCCGGCCTTGCCAAGGTTTACGGGGCGGACCTTTTTCCGGCCATTTTCATTGACCGCATGGAAATCGTGAAGGGAGGCAGCTCCGTCCTCTACGGGCCGGAGGCGATGGCCGGGGTGGTGAACCTCATTACAACCGAGCCGCGTTTCTCCGGAGCGAAAACGACGGTGAACCTCTCCAGCCTGCGGGGCGATGCCACGGAGTGGGAAACCTCCTTCCGCGGCGACTACGTGGATCCGGACAACCGTTTCAGCCTGCGCGGTTACGGGTACTGGCAGGACCGGGAAGGGCTCGACCTGACCACGGACGGTTTCACCGAGATCCCGCAATTCGAGAACAAGGTAGCCGGCCTGCAGGGTTGGTGGCATGCGGGGGAGGAAGCGACGCTGCGCGCGAATTATCAATACATGGACCAGGCCCACCGCGGCGGCGACCAGCTCGACCTGCCGGAGGAGCAGGCCCGCGTGGCGGAATCACTCGAACATGACCTCCACCTCGCCAATCTCGAGTGGAAGCAGCGCGTGAACGACCACTTCAACTACGAGCTGCAGGCGAGTTATGTCTTTATCGAGCGGCGCAGCTTCTACGGAGCCCGGGCCGACAACGAGCAGCGCGCCTACGAGGAGGCCGGGTTCACCGGGGAAGTCACCGAGGACTTCATCGCCGGCAACCAGGCCGCCATCAACGAAGTGGCCCGCCGTGTCTGGGGATTGACCGAAAACCACGTCTACTACGCGGACGCGCAGTTCAACCACCCTCTGAACCGGCATACCTTCAGCTACGGGCTGCAATACCGCTATGAGGACCTTCTGGACGGATCCCTGTATGACCAGGCCAATACACCGACGACGGAGGACAGCTTCAGCAATCTCGGCGTTTTCCTCCAGGATCAATGGGAAGTGAGCCGACGGCTGGAACTGGTTCCCGGCATCCGCATCGACCGCCACGACAATGTCGAGGGTGAGGTCCTTTCCCCGCGGCTCGCCGCCCGCTACTTCGCGGGCGACGAATGGACACTGCGGGGCTCCTGGTCGACCGGCTTTAACGCTCCCGGGGCCTTCAATGAGGACAAGCACATCGGGGTCAACAACGGGGGCGCCATTTTCCTTGTCAACGAGCCGGGCCTCGAGGAGGAAAGTTCCCAGACCTTCAGCCTGGGGGCCGAGTTTCAACCGGGCGCCCTCGACCGCGCGCTGATCCTGCATTCACAAATTCACTACACGTTGCTGGAGGATACTTTCGACATCGACGACAGCGGGGAAATCAGCGGCGACCCGAATCTCTGGCTGCGGGTCAACGGGCCCGACGCCACCGTCGCGGTTTGGGAAAACAATCTCAGCTGGCGCCTCGACCGCCACCTGCGCCTCGATGCCGGCGTCTCCTACGTCGATGCCGCCTTTGATGAAGCGATCGAGCGGGTCACCGGTTTGACCACGGATGAATTCCTCAAACGTCCGGACTGGACCGGGCACCTCGGCCTTTCCTACCAGAATCACGACCTCTTCGACGCCCACGCCCTCCTCACCTACACGGGCTCCATGCTCGCCGTCGGTGAGGATGCCGATATCTGGCGCGAAACGGATAGC
>JAAAOD010000156.1 GCA_009908535.1 Verrucomicrobiota bacterium | reverse complement strand
GTGCAGGAAGATGCCGACAAGCAGGCACGCGGAGAAAAAGGCGATGACGCTGCGGCCGATCGTCCAGCGCAGATCCTCGAGGTGATCGAGGAAGGTCATCGACCCCTCCTCCGCTTCCTCGGCGTCCTCTTCCGGCTCGATGCGGGGAAGCTCGTCCTCCTCCTGGAAAACCTCGTCGTCGGGAATGTCTTTCATGAAGCGCCTGCGAACGGTGTTCTGTCCTTATCGTTCCACGTTGACATGGGGGGTCCAGAACCTACACCAGTGATTCTCTCTGATAGCTATCAGTTAGAACAAAAGCGAAACGAAACCCAAGAAGAGAATGCCAGCAAAAGCCAGCAAGAAGAGTACACGCAAGGCGTCAGCCCGTAAACGGACAACCCAATCCACGAAATGGGTCTACGCCTTTGGGAAAAAGACGGATGGAAATTCCAAGATGCGCGAGCTTCTTGGTGGCAAGGGTGCCAACCTTGCGGAAATGGCCTCCATTGGTCTTCCCGTTCCCCCGGGATTCACGATCACTACCGACGTCTGCACCTATTACACCAAGCACAAGGGTGCTTACCCCGCCGGTCTTGACCAACAGGTGAAGGCCGCCGTGAAGGCCGTTGAAGACCAGCAGAAAAAGAAGTTCGGCAGCAAGACCGACCCGCTGTTATTTTCGGTCCGCTCCGGTGCACGCGATTCCATGCCGGGGATGATGGACACCATCCTGAACCTCGGCCTCAACGACCAGACCGTGAAGGCCCTCGCCGCGAAATCGGACAACGCCCGCTTTGCCTACGACTGCTACCGCCGCTTCATCCAGATGTACGGCGACGTCGTCATGGGGGTGCAGCCGCGTGACGAAACCGAGCACGAGCCCTTCGACGAGGTCATGGACAAGCTCAAGAAGGAGCGGAAAAAGAAGGA
Organism: Verrucomicrobiota bacterium; assembly: GCA_009908535.1. GTDB lineage: Bacteria > Verrucomicrobiota > Verrucomicrobiia > Opitutales > Oceanipulchritudinaceae > Oceanipulchritudo. The sequence continues at coordinate 19,135 of JAAAOD010000156.1, read as the reverse complement.
GGACACCGAGCTTTCCGCGGAGGACCTGCAGGAACTGATCGAGCGCTTCAAAAAGCTCATCAAGCAGCGCACCGGAAAGAGTTTCCCCCAGGACGCCTACGAGCAGCTCTGGGGCGCTATCAGCGCCGTCTTCGGGTCCTGGAACAACGAGCGCGCCGTCGTCTACCGCCAGAAATATAACATTCCCTCGGAATGGGGAACGGCCGTGAACGTGCAGACGATGGTCTTCGGGAACATGGGCGACGACTGCGCCACGGGCGTGGCCTTCACCCGCGACCCGGCCAACGGCGAGAAGGTTTTCTATGGCGAATACCTGATCAACGCTCAGGGCGAGGACGTTGTCGCCGGGGTCCGCACCCCGCAGCCGATCGCCCAGCTCGTGAACGAGATGCCCAAGGCTTTCAAGGAACTCGAAACCGTCCGGCGCAAGCTGGAGCGTCACTTCCGGGATATGCAGGACTTCGAGTTCACCATTGAGAACAAGCATCTCTACATGCTGCAGACCCGGAATGGGAAACGGACCGGCATGGCGGCGGTGCGCATCGCGGTGGAGATGCACAAGGAAAAGCTGATGACCGAAAAGGTCGCGCTGCAGAAGATCCCCGCGGAGTCGATCGATTCCCTCCTCGTCCCGGTCTTCGACCCGAAGGCGGAAAAGAATTCCAAGTCCATCGCTTCCGGTCTTCCGGCCGGTCCCGGCGCGGCCAGCGGCCACATCGTTTTCAGCGCCGGCACAGCCGAGCGGGAAGTGAAAGCCGGGCGCAAGGTCATCCTTTGCCGGACGGAAACGTCCCCCGAAGACCTGAAGGGAATGATTGCTGCCGAGGGAATCCTCACCTCGCGCGGCGGGGTCAGCTCCCATGCCGCCCTCGTCGCCCGCCAGCTCGGTAAAGTCTGTATTTGCGGCGCCAGCGGCGTGCAGATCGACTATCACAAGAAGACCCTCACGGCCGGGAAGACCCTCCTCAAGGAAGGCGATTATATTTCCATCAACGGCACGACGGGGGTCATCTACGCCGGCGCCATCGAGACGACCGAAAGCGAGGTCATGCGCGTCCTCGAAGGAAACCTGAAGCCGTCGAAGAGCTACATTTACCAGCTTTACGACAATGTCATGACCTGGGCGGACAAGTACCGCAAGCTGGACGTCCGCACCAACGCGGATACGCCGGAGATGGCCAAGACCGCCGTCACTCTCGGCGCACAGGGCATCGGCCTCTGCCGGACCGAGCACATGTTCTTCGAAGGCGACCGCATCGACTACATGCGCCAGATGATCCTCGCCGGGGACGAAGGCGAGCGCCGCGCCGCCCTCAAAAAGCTCCTGCCCTTCCAGCGCAAGGACTTCAACGGGCTTTTCAAGGCCATGGGCGCCCGCCCGGTCACTATTCGTTTGCTCGATCCGCCCCTGCACGAGTTCCTGCCGCACGACGATACGACCCGTCGCCAACTCGCGACCAAGCTGGACATCTCCCAGGAGGTGATCTACGAGCGGGTGAGGGCGCTGCATGAAGAAAATCCGATGCTGGGTCACCGCGGCTGCCGTCTCGGGATCTCCTACCCGGAGATCACCGAAATGCAGGCCCGGGCCATCTTCGAGGCCGCCGCGCAGGTGAAGAAACTCAAGAAGCCGATCAACGTGAAGCCGGAAATCATGATCCCCCTTGTCGGCTTCAAGGCCGAGTTGCACGACCAAGTGGAAGTGGTCCACCGCGTCGCCAAGGAAGTCATGCAGGCGAAGAACGTGAAGATCGACTACACCGTCGGAACCATGATTGAGGTTCCGCGTGCCGCCGTCACCGCCGATGAAATCGCGGAGGAAGCGGAGTTCTTCAGCTTTGGCACGAATGACCTGACCCAGACCACCCTCGGCCTCAGCCGTGACGACATGGGTTCCTTCTTCGATGACTACCTTGCCAAGGAAGTCTTTACGCAGAATCCTTTCGCCAGCCTCGACCAGAGCGGCGTCGGTCAGCTTGTTGAAATGGCCATTGAGCGGGCCCGCGGGGTGAAGAAGGACCTCAAGCTCGGGATCTGCGGTGAACACGGCGGAGACCCGGCTTCCATCGGCTTCTTCAACAAGGTCGGGCTCGACTATGTGAGCTGCTCGCCGCCGCGTGTCCCGGTCGCGCGCCTCGCCGCCGCGCAGGCCGTGGTCAAGTAACCGCCCCGTCGTTTCTTTTTCACGACAAAGCAAAGCCCCGGTGCGATCGTGCGCCGGGGCTTTTTTCTTGAAAGCTGACAGCGGAATAGGAAGCGGGCGGATGCTACAGCAGCCCGAGCTCCATCTTGCCTTCCTCGGAAATCATGTCCTGCGACCATGGCGGGTCCCAGACGATCTCGACGTTGGCTTCGCTGACCCCACCGACCTGTTCCACTTTGTACTTGGCATCCTGGGCGATGGCCGGACCCATCCCGCAACCGGGGGCGGTGAGGGTCATGTCAACATGGACATTGTGACGTCCCTCCTCCTCCTGCACGCTCAGGGAATAAACGAGGCCGAGGTCGACAATATTGACCGGAATCTCCGGGTCATAAACCTTGCGGAGCGCATCCCAGAGCTTGTCCTCCTCGGGCGGACCCTCGTGGTCGTCGTTTTCGGAAGGTTCGCTTTCGGGCGCGGATTCCTCGCCAATGGCATCGGCGTGGCGACCGTTGATCTGCGCCATGCCACCCTCGAAGGTAACGGTGAAGTTGCCGCCGAGACGGTGGGTGATCATGACCCGGGTTCCCTCGGGAATGGTGATCTGGTCACCGTAGGGAACAATGGTGGCGGGAATGTCGCGGCTGACGGTTCGTTCGGTTTCCATGGGGAATTCAGTTCTTAGTCGCTGAATTTGTGTTGTACAAGCTCGCGGACGTATTCGGCCAGTTCCTCGCTATCGATTTTCCCGAGGATCTCCTCGAAGTAACCGTAAACCATCAGTTCCTGCGCCTTTGTGCGTGGAATGCCACGGGCGAGAAAGTAGAAGAGTTCCGATTCGTCGATGCGGCCCGTCGTGGCACCGTGACTACACTTTACGTCATTGGCCTTGATCTCAAGGCCGGGCAGGGAATTCGCCTCCGCCGTTTCGCTTAGCATGAGGTTGTTGTTGGTCTGATAGGCGTCGGTTTCCTGCGCTTCGTCCTCGACGATGATGAGGCCGGAGAAAATCGTCCGCGCCTTTTCCATAAGGGCGTTTTTGAAAAGGAGGTCGCTCCGGCTCCTGGGGGCGATATGTGTCTGCAGGGTGCGCTGGTCAAATTCCTGCGTTCCTTTGGGAACATTCAAGGCGTACATTTCCACGTTGCTTCCGCTGCCGTAGATTTTTCCATGCACCTCCTGGCGAGCCTGGGCGGAGCCGACGTTGAGAAGCGTGCTCTTCGCCATCGTATCTCCCTGCGCGTTGTTTGTATTCAGCTGGAAACTGAGCGTATGCAGATTCCAGTTCTGCACGATGGTGTGTTCCGGTTTCGCCCCGTCTGCGGCGTGCAGGTGGGCGTTGGCGATAACGAGGGTGTCCGTCTCCGGCGAGGCGCTTTCCTGGAACTCGATGAGGTTCGCCTTCGCATGCTTGCCGGCGACAAAAAGGGTGTGCGGAAAAAGAGCGAGTTTTTCTCCGCGGGCCCAGTTGTAGACGACAAAGGGCGCGGAAATTTCCACGTCATCGGGAACGTACAGAAAGGCCCCGTTGCGAAGCATCGCCACGTGGAGGGCCTCGTATTTTTCCGAACCCAGTTCTGGGGACTCCTTCATGAAGACTTCCCGGACGAGGTCCGGCACGGTCGCGAGCGCGTTCTGAAGGGTCGTGAAGATGACCCCCTTTTCAGCAAGGGCGGGATCCATTTCCGGCTCCGCGGCGAGGTTGTCGTCGACGAATACGATCCGCCCGGAGACTTCCTTGAAGCGGTGGGAGGCCTCCACGAGGTCGTCAGCCTCAACCGCTTCCGCCGGCGCGGGCGTATAGTCTTTAATCTGCGACAGGCGCTGCAGGGAGGCGAAGCGCCATTTTTCGTCCTTCGGTGTCGGTGCCGGCAACTCGAGGTAGCGGCTCCATGCGGACTGCTGGGCCTCGCGGAACCAGTCGGCCGCGACGGAGCCTTCCTCCTGCCGGCGCTGAAAAACATGGGGATCGTCCAGCGTTGGCACGGACATCTGTGTGGTTTGCGTCATGATGGTGTGAAGTTGGGTGGTATGTGGTTGCAGGCCGGGTGCGGCTTACCCGACGGAGCCTTCCATTTCGAGATCGATAAGCCGCTTCAGTTCGACGGAATACTCCATCGGGAATTCGCGGATAAGATCGTTGACGAAGCCATTGACGGCGAGGCTCATGGCCTCGTCCTCGGGAATACCACGCTGCATCATGTAGAAGATCTGTTCCGCGCTGACTTTGGACACGCTGGCCTCGTGCTGCACGGTACTGTCGTTGCCACGTACCGTTATGGCCGGATAAGTGTCCGTCCGTGAATTCGTGTTGATCAAGAGAGCATCACATTCGGTGTTGTTTTTACACTGCTTGAGATGTCTCGGCATGTTGACAATGCCGCGGTATGTGGAACGTCCCTGGCCGATGGAAATCGACTTGGAGATGATGTTGGAAGTCGTATTGTCGGCGGCGTGGACCATTTTCGCCCCGGTGTCCTGGTGCTGGTTGTCGTGCGCGAGGGCGATGGAGAGCACTTCACCACGGGCGCCGGGTCCGCGCATGACCACGCCGGGATACTTCATGGTGAGACGGCTGCCGATATTGCAGTCGATCCACTTGATCTCGGCATCTTCCATCGCCATGCCCCGCTTGGTGACAAGGTTGAATACGTTTGCGGACCAGTTTTGCACAGTGATGTATTGGATTTTCGCTCCCTTGAGGGCGACCAGCTCCACCACGGCGGAGTGCAACGTGGAGGTCTCGAAGGTCGGGGCGGTGCAGCCTTCCATGTAGGTCACTTCGGCACCCTCGTCGGCGATGATGAGAGTACGCTCGAACTGGCCGAAGTTTTCCGCGTTGATGCGGAAGTAAGCCTGCAGGGGCTGTTCAACTTTCACCCCCGGCGGGATGTAGATAAAGGATCCGCCCGAGAATACCGCACTGTTGAGGGCGGAAAATTTGTTGTCCCCGATGGGGATAACCTTGCCAAAAAATTTGCGGAAAATCTCCGGGTGTTCCCTCAGCCCTTCGGTGGAGCCGACGAAGATGACCCCTTTCTTCGCTAATTCCTCCTTCATGTTGGAATAGGAGGCTTCGGAATCGTACTGGGCTTCGACCCCTGCGAGGAAAGCGCGTTCCTTTTCCGGAATGCCGAGCCGCTCAAAGGTGTTCTTTACATCGTCCGGGACATCATCCCAGCTGCGCGAAGGCTGTTGGCCCTTCGAAAGATAGTAGCGGATTTTGTCGTAGTCGATGGCCTTCAGGTCATCCGACGCCCAATGGGTCGGGGTAGGTTTATCGTGGAAGGTCTTCAAGGCCTTCTTGCGAAAGTCGCGGACCCACTCGTCTTCGCCCTTCACATCGCAGATGTAGTCAATTGTCTGTTCGTTCAGGCCGACGCCGGCGTCGTATTCGTATTCCGTTTCGTAATGGAAATTCCCTACATCCCGTTCGATATTAATGTCTGGTGTGGTGCTCATGGTAGTTTCCTCAGGTTATGGTTGGCAGTGTTCGGGCTCAGGCGCCTGCCGGTTGCGGCGCAACTTCCTTCACCCAGTCGTATCCTTCCGATTCCAGCCGGTGGGCAAGTTCCGGGCCGCCGCTGCTGACGATGCGACCGTCATAAACGACGTGGACCTTATCGGGCTTGATGTAGTTCAGCAGGCGCTGGTAGTGCGTGATGAGAAGAAAACCGATGTCCGTGCCCCGCATTTTGTTGACCCCCTCGGCGACGATCTTGAGCGCGTCGATGTCCAGTCCGCTGTCGGTTTCGTCGAGAATGGCGTAGCTCGGCTGCAACATCGCCATCTGGAGGATCTCGCAGCGTTTCTTTTCCCCGCCGGAGAAACCTTCGTTGACGGAACGACTGGTGAAAGACCGGTCAATCTTCAGGAGGTCCATCTTTTCGTAAAGTTCCTTGTAGAAGGCGGGGGCGTTGATCTTTTCTCCCTCCTCCAGGCGCGCCGTGCGGGCGGCGCGGAGGAAATTGGCGATGCTCACGCCCGGAATCTCGCTCGGGTATTGGAAGGCCATGAACAGGCCCGCGCGGGAGATTTCGTCCGGTTCCATGCCGGTGATTTCCTCGCCGTCGAGGAAGACCTGTCCGGAGGTAATTTCATAATCCTCATGGCCTGCCAGCGCTTTCGCGAGCGTGCTTTTCCCCGTGCCGTTGGGGCCCATGAGGGCATGCACCTCACCTTTGGGCACCGTGAGGGAAAAGTCCTTCAGGATGGGTGTTCCGTTGATTTCAACGTTCAAACCTTTGATTTCCAATGTACTCATTTCGCTTTTTTTTGGTTGTTCGAAGATGGGTTCGTTCGGTTGCTTTCCGACATGTTCTGTCCGTGAAAATATAGTTCGATGGAGTCCGCTTCGTAGCCGTCAGGCAGGATATCGCGCAGCTGCTCCATCAGTTCGTCCGGAAGGTCCACGTCATATACGCGTCCGGTTTTGCGGTCCTGGAAGTGCGCGTGCTCGGAAAGGTTCGGGCAGAAGCGGGTCGGTTCCCGCTCGTAGTTGACCGCGCGCACCAGCCCGCACTGGACGAGCGTCTCAAGGCAGTTGTAGACCGTCGCGAGGGATATGCTTTCCAGTTTGTCCCGCACTCGCGCGTAGACTTCGTCCGCCGTGGGATGGTCCCGTTTTTGCAGAAGGACGGCGAACACCTGTTCGCGCTGGCGGGTCGACCGCAGTCCCTCGCTGGACAGGGCTTTCTCCAGCATTGTGCGCGCTTCCTCTGGCAGTTGCACTGACATACAGGATCAAATAATTGGAATAATTCCAATTTGCAACTGGAGGGCTGGAAAAAAATATTTGCGAGGCTCAATTGCTTGCGGGGAAGGCGGAGAGCTGTTGCTGAAGGGAGCGAAGGGTGGGTTCGAGGGCGGGGTGGTCGACGTACTGGAGGAGGGGCCGGGCCTTGTCGGGCTGCTGGAGGCGGAGGAAGCAGTGGGCGCGGTGGAGGCGGACGGCGTCGCGCTGGAGGGGGCTGAGGTCATTGCGGTGGCGGACGCGGTTCCAGTGGGCGAGGGCGGCCGGCCATTCGGGATCGGCGACATCGTAAAAGGCCTCCCCGTAGCGCATCTGGTAAGCGAGATTGTCGGGTTGGAGATTGCGCGCCCGGCGGAAGGCCTCGAGCAACTTGGCATCGAACTGTTCCCGCGGGAAGACGTCCTCTTCCAGAAAGCGCTCGCGGAAGGCGGCGAGGAGCTGGCCGAGGCCGAAGTGGAAGGCGGCGGTTTCGGGCTCGAGGCCGACGGCGTTGAAATAGTAGGCGAGGGCGCGGGTGGGGTCGTCCTGTTCGGCCGCGATGGTTCCCAGTTGTTGATGGATCACGGCGATTTCAGGATTGATGCGGGCGGCGGCGAGGAATTGTTGCCGGGCGCCTTCGTGATCACCGTAACGAAGGAGGAGTTTCCCATAAAGAAGCCGGGACTCGAGGTGGTCGGGACTGTTGGCAATGATGGCGGCGTAGCGACGGGACACCTCATGAAACCGCCGCTGCACCTCCGTCGAGTCGGGTTCTGCGTCGGCGGCGACGGCATCGAGCTTTCTTTCCAGCTCGATGGTGCGCAGGAGCTTTTCCTCGAGCAGGCTGCGGCTCTCCGACCCGGTCGCGGCGGGGGCGGTGCTCTCGCCGGGGCCGGAGCGGCAGCCGGGAAGCAAGACGATGGCGGCAAGAAAAGAGGAAAGGAAAAGGACGGGCCATCGGATGGATCGAGGCGGGAAATTCATGATGGAAAGGGAAAGGATGGGTAGACGCGGGGACAAGCCCGGGTCTGCGAATTCCGCTGTGGGGGCCCCGTCGGTCCGCTTGTTGGCTCCCGTAGCGAACGAGCGAGAGCCGTTCGGAGTGACCCGTAGCGAACGAGCGAGAGCCGTTCATACAACCCGGGCAAACTCTCACGAGTTCGGCTACTTGGGGGCAGCGGGCCATCGCGGGTTACTGTACAACAGGATTCCTTCGACCTTTTTACTGGACCCTTCGAGAAGCGGGCAAGAAAACCAAGGACCATGTCCTACTTCAATGTCCCTAAAATCGAGTTCGAAGGGCCGGAGAGCAAAAACCCCTTTGCCTTCAAGCAGTACAACCCGGAGGAAGAAGTCGCGGGAAAGAAGATGAAGCATCATCTCCGCTTTGCGGCGGCCTATTGGCACTGCATGCGGAACGACCTCTCCGATCCCTTCGGGCAGGGGACGGCCCTGATGCCGTGGGACGACGGCGGCGACAGCCTCGAGAACGCCCTGCGCCGGGTGGACGTCTTCTTCGAGTTCCTCGAGAAACTGGGGCTGGAATATTACTGCTTTCACGATCGCGACCTTGCACCGGAAATGAACGACCTCGCCGAGAGCAACCGCCTGCTCGAAGCGGTGGTTGAGAAGCTGGAAGCCAGGCAGAAGGAGACCGGGGTGAAGCTGTTGTGGGGCACGGCCTGCCTTTTCAAGGACCGCAAGTATGCCCAGGGAGGGGCAACCTCGCCCTATCTCGACGTGTACGCCTACGCGGCCGCGCAGGTGAAGGCGGCCCTCGACGCGACGAACCGGCTGGGCGGCCTCGGCTATACTTTCTGGGGCGGCCGGGAAGGTTATGCCACCCTGTGGAACACGGACATGAAGCGCGAGCTGGACCACCTCGCGCAATTCCTGCACATGGCGGTCGACTACAAGAAAAAGATCGGCTTCGAAGGGCCGTTCTATATCGAACCGAAGCCGCGCGAACCGACCACGCACCAATACGACACCGACGCCGCCACCTGCCTCAACTTCCTCCGCGAGTACGGCCTGTTGGAGCATTTCCGGCTGAACATCGAGACCAACCACGCGACCCTCGCCGGACACAGCATGTTCCATGACCTGCAGGTGGCCATCGGGGCGGGCATGCTGGGCAGCATCGACGCCAACCGCGGCGACGAGCTGATCGGCTGGGACACGGATCAGTTCCCCACCGATATCTACCTGACCACCGAAGTCATGCTGGCCGTTCTCGGCATGGGCGGTTTCACGACCGGAGGATTGAATTTCGACGCCAAACGCCGGCGCGAATCCCACGAGCCGGAGGATCTGTTCCACGCCCACATCGGCGGCATGGACGCCTTTGCCCGCGGGTTGAAGATCGCCGCCGCCATCCGCGAGGACGGTCGCCTTGCCGAGTTCGTGCAGCAGCGCTACGCCAGTTTCGACAGCGACCTCGGTCGCAGGGTGGAAAAGGGCGAAGCGACCCTCGAGGAGCTGCAAAGGCTGGCCCTCGAAAACCCCGAACCGATGATCCCGAGCGGTCGCCAGGAAATGCTCGAGGGGCTCATCAACGAGTTCATTTAAACAGGGGAGGTCTGCCGTGAGCAGCTACTTTATCGGCATCGACATCGGAACCTCCTCGGCGAAAGCGGTCGTCATCGACCCCGCCGGCGAAGTGCTCCACACCACCGCGCCCACCTACTCGTTCCGTACCCCGAAGCCCCTGTGGGCGGAGTGCGATCCGGAGGACTGGTGGAAGGCGACCCGCACGGCGCTGCGGGAGATCACGGGAAAGTTCGGGGCCGAAACGATCGCGGGGATCGGCCTCACCGGGCAGATGCACGGTCTCGTCCTCCTCGACGAGGCCGGCGGGGTTCTCCGGCCCTGCATCATGTGGAATGACCAGCGCACCGGCGCGCAGTGCGCCTCCATTACCAAAAAGGTCGGTGCCGAAAAAGTGCTCGAATTGACGGGGAATCCCGTCCTGCCCGGCTTCACGGCGCCGAAGATCGTCTGGGTGCAGGAGAATGAGCCGGAAGTGTGGGCCAAGGCGAAGAAGATCCTTCTCCCCAAGGACTACATCCGCTTTCGGCTCAGCGGGAGCTTTGCCACCGAGGTGAGCGACGCCTCGGGCATGGCCCTTCTCGATGTCGGACGGCGCGACTGGTCTCCGGAAATGCTCGAAGCCTGTGACATTCCACGGGAAATGGTGGCCCGCGTGACTGAATCGACGGAGGCCTCCGCCAGTGTCGATGCGCAGGCGGCGACCGCAACCGGACTGAAGGAGGGAACGCCCATCATCGCGGGCGGCGGGGATCAGGCAGCCGGTGCCGTGGGCTGCGGCATCGTGCGCTCCGGAATCGTCTCCGCCACCCTCGGCACCAGCGGCGTCGTCTTCGCGCACGCCGACCAGTACCAGCCGGATCCGCGGGGGCGCCTGCACACCTTTTGCGCGGCCGTCCCCGGCAAGTGGCATTTCATGGGCGTGCAGCTCAGCAGCGCGGGATCTTTGCAGTGGTTCCACGACAAGATCGCCGGGGGCAAGAGCTTCGATGACCTCAATCAATTGGCCGAAAAAGTCCCGGCCGGCGCGGAGGGGCTCCTTTTTCTTCCCTATCTCTCCGGCGAACGGACGCCCCATCCCGATCCGTACGCGCGGGGGGTTTTCTTCGGCCTGACCCTTGTCCACGGGCTGGGCCACATGGCCCGCGCGGTCATGGAGGGGGTCACCTACGGGCTGCGCGACGCCCTTGAGATCATGGAATCCCTTGGCCTCCAACCGGCGGAAATCGTCGCCAGCGGCGGCGGGGCCAATTCCGTGCTCTGGCGGCAAATGCTCGCGGACAATTTCAAGACGCGGATCGTCACCGTCAACGCGACGGAAGGGGCCGCCTACGGTGCGGCCGTTCTCGCCTCGGTGGGGGCGGGAGCCCATTCCGATGTTCCGACCGCCTGCGAGGCCATGCTGCGCCGCACCGGGAGCTGCGAGCCCGGAACGGACACCGTCGCCTACGATCGGCTGTACCCGGTCTTCCGCGATTTGTACCCGGCGCTGCGCGATTCTTTCACCAAGGTCGGCAAGGCCGTGGAAGCCATGGGCGAAGGGGCCTAGTTCTTCAACTGCCGCGCCCCGAAAGCGAACAGCACCAGCCCGACCCAGATAAAAGCGAATCCTCCCAGCACGGCGAGGGGCAGGCGCTCGCCGAACAGCAGGGCGAGGCCGAAATGCGCGGAGGGGACGATGTACTGCCCCATGCCCACCGTGCTCAGCGGTACGCGCGGCAGGGCATAGGCGAACAGCAGCAGCGGCAGGGCCGTCACCGCGCCAAGGAAAGGCAGCAGTGCCTGCACCACAGGGGTCAGGGCCGTCGGCTCGGGAAACCGCGCCGTCGGAATCGTGAACAGGGCGAGCAGCGCGAAGGGCGCGAGCAGGCTGCTTTCAAGGCCGAGGCTGACCAGCGGCGGCAACGGATTGCGCTTCTTGAAGAGGCTGTAGAAGCCCCAGCTGCCGGCGATGGCGAGGGCGGCCAGCGGCAACCGCCCGGCAAGAAAAATGATGATGGCGACGCCGCAGGCCGCGCAGACGACGGCAAGCCCCCGCAAGGAGGGCAACCGCTCCTTTTCCACCAGCCAGCCCAGCAGCACGCTGACAAGGGGACAGAGGAAATACCCGAGGCTCGACTCGAGAATGCGGCCGTTGCCCACCGCCCAGATAAAGGAGAACCAGTTCGCGGAAAGAAAGAGCGCCGCCGCAAGGTTGAGGGAAAGAACCCGCCCGCACCGGAACGTCTCCCGGAAGGTTTTCCATTGCCGGAAGAGGGGCAGCAGAAGCAGGCAGAGCACCGAGGTCAGGACCAGCCGCAACAGCAGCAGCGGCAGCGCCGGAACTTCGCCGAGGTACTTCCAATATACGGGGAAAAGGCCCCAAACGGCGAAAGCAAGGAGCAGGACGGGAAGGCCGCGGTGGCGGTCGGCGACGGCGGTTTCTTCCGGCATCGCGCTTGACCAAGATTCCCATGAAATGGTTTGCCAAGGAAAATCAAAGACAACACCGTGGCCGTTTTCGACATCATCTGAATGGTTGGATCTTAAAATGGCTGAAGAATTGACAGGAAACGTCCTCGTGGCCCAAAGCGGCGGGCCCACAGCAGTGATCAACGCAAGTTTGGCCGGGGTGATTGAGGAGTCCCTCAACCACGGCTGCATCGAGGAAATCTACGGCGGTTTGAACGGCGTTCTCGGCATTCTTCAGGAGCGCTTCATCGACCTCGCCGAAGAACCGCAACAGGCCATCCGCGGTCTCCGCTTCACGCCCGCTTCCGCCCTCGGGACCTGCCGTTTCAAGCTGCGCAAGGACGCCGATCTGCACCGCGTCGTGGAGGTTTTCAAGGCGCACAACATCCGTTATTTCTTCTACATCGGGGGTAATGATTCCCAGGACACCGCCGATCGCATTTCGAAACTCGCCGCCGCCGAAGGCTGGGAGATGCGCGTCATCGGCATCCCCAAAACCGTCGACAACGACCTTACGGTAACCGACCACACCCCCGGGTACGGCTCCGTGATCAAGCATGTCGCCACCACGGTGCGCGAACTCGCCTGTGACGCCGAGGCCATGGGACAGCACGATCTCGTCTACATCCTTGAAGTGATGGGCCGCTCCGCCGGGTGGATCGCCGCCGGGGCCAGCCTCGCCAAGCGCCGCGACCACCCCGAGGATCCCCCCCATCTCGTCTACCTGCCGGAGGTTCCCTTCGACCTCAACAAGTTCCTCGATGATATCACGGAGGTGCTGAAGCAGCAAAAGTACTGCCTCATCGTCGTGGGGGAAGGCCTTGTCGACGGCAACGGCAATTATGTCGCCACGGCCGACGGCAGCTCCGACAGCTTTGGGCATTCACAGCTCGGCGGCGCCGGTGATTATCTCAAGAGCCTCATCGACCAGCACTTTAGCGGGGTGAAGACCCGTTCCTTCCGGCCCGGCCATTCCCAGCGGGCGGCCGCGGCCAACGCCTCCCTCACCGATGTCAACGAGGCCTACCTTGCCGGGCAGGCCGCCGTGCGCGCCGCCCTCAACGGCGAGACGGACAAGATGGTCACCCTTTTCCGGGGCGACGGGGATGCCTACACCTGCGAAACCAGCCTTGCCGATCTTTCCGAGGTCGCTAACGGGGTGAAGCACCTGCCGGCGAACTGGATCAACGAGGACGGGACCTCCCTTTCGTATCAGTTTGTCAAATACGCCTCCCCGCTGATCCAGGGCGAGGTGGACATTCCGCACGAACACGGACTTCCGCAGTTCGTGAAGCTCGGGAAGGTCTCCGTCGCTCCCCTCCTGCAACCCTACGAGGTCAGCTGAGGATTCCCAGCCGCCAGAGCAGGAAAACCTGCTCGAGGGCGACCTCCCGGAGAAAGTCATATCTTCCGGAAGCACCGCCGTGGCCGCTTTCAAGGTCGGTATGCAGGAGAATCGGCGCGCGACCGCGTTGGTTTTCCCGAAGTCGCGCCACCCATTTGGCGGCCTCCCAGTAAGGAACGCGCGGGTCGTGCAGACCCGCCGTCACAAGGAGCGCGGGATAATCCGCCGGTTGGACATTTTCATAAGGCGTGTACTCCCGGATGCGCGCGTAGGCCTCCGCTTCATTCGGATTCCCCCATTCCTCGTATTCGAAGGTGGTCAGGGGCAGGCTCGCATCGAGCATCGTGTTCAGCACATCGACGAAGGGGACTTCCGCGACCGCGGCCGCAAAGCCTTCCGGTCGTAAATTCAGAACCGCCCCGATGAGAAGACCGCCGGCGCTGCCGCCCTCGATGACAAGGCGGTCCGGACGGGTGTACCCCTTGCTTTGCAGGTGGTCCGCCACGGCAAGGAAATCTGTGAAGCTGTTCTTCTTGTGCTCCTGTTTGCCGGCCTGGTACCAGTTTTCCCCCAGCATCCCACCCCCGCGGACATGTGCGATGGCGACGACGAATCCGCGCTCGAGAAAGGTCAGCCATGTCCGGCGGAAGTGCGGCTCCGTGACCGACCCATAGGCCCCGTATCCATACAGGTAGGTCGGCAGAATGCCACTGCGGTGCAGGCCTTTGCGGTGGAATATCGTCACTGGTACGCGCGTGCCGTCCGCCGCCGGGGCCCACTGGCGCTCGACGGTGTAGGCCGCCGGATCATGCCCCGAGGGAACGGTGTCTTCCTTCAAGAGGGTTTCGGTACCCTCGTTCAGATCCCGCTCAAGGTAAAGCGCGGGCCGGATCGGCGAGCTGTACACATAGCGAAACCGGTCGGTCGCGTATTCGGCGTTTCCGAAATCCTCAAGGGCATACACCGGGTCCGGAACCGGAATACGGCGGTGGCTTCCGTCGCGAAGGTCGCGGATCTCGATCCGCGCAATGCCCGCGGCGCGTTCGAAGAAGATCCAGTGATGCTCAAGAACGAGCACTTCCTCCAGATGGACTCCCTTGCGGGCCGGACACTCCTCGCGAAAGGCGGTCTCCTCCGCTGCCTCGACCGCAATGGACAGGAGCCGGAAATCCGGCGCTCCCTCGTTGGTCCGCAGCAGCCAGCGTCCATCGTGGTGTTCCGGGTAGTAGCGAATGCCCTTGCGGCGGGGGAAAAGCAGGCGCGCTTCCGGGCTCGGGTCGTCGGCTCGGAGAGCCCGCGCTTCGGTCGTTTCCTTGCTCTCGCTGATCGCAAAGATCCAAAGGCCGTCCTGACTCTTCTCGATTCCCAGATAGAAATGGGCGTCCTCTTCCCGGTAGCATTCCTCGTCCTGCGAGGGGTCGTTGCCCAGACGGTGGCGGAGAAGACGCCAGGGGCGGCGGAATTCATCTTCGACCACGTAGTAAAACCATTTGCCCTTAGCATCCCATTCCCCTTCCGCCGCCACGGGCGAGAGGACATCGGGAAGATCGGATCCCGTTCGCAGGTCCCGGAAACGGACCGTGAACTCCTCGTCGCCCTCCTCGTCGGTGGCATGGGCGAGAAGCTGTCCGTCCGGGCTTACATCGAGATAACCGAGGTCGAAGTACGCTTTGCCTTCCGCTTCCGCGTTCTCGTCATAATAGACTTCCCAGCCCCCTTCGTCGCCGGCCCCGCGCGGCGCCCGCTCATGGATCCGGTACTGCTTCCCCTTCACCACCCGGTGCCGGTACAGGTAGTTGCCCTCCGGATACGCGGCGGAAACGTCGTCCTCCCGCATGCGGCCGACCAGTTCCACGAACAACTGTTCCCGCAATTCCCCCGCCGGACGGAGGATCTCCTCCTTGTACCGGTTTTCCGCCTCCAGGTGCGCGCGTACCGCCGGATCCTCCCGCCGCCGCAACCAGTGGTAGGGGTCGGCCCGTTCATGGCCGTGCTCCCGGTGAACATGGTCTTCTTTACGGCATTCCGGCGGCTTCGCGGCGTCCTCGCTGTGCATTCCCCCCACGCAAAGACCCGCACCTCGCAGGTCAAGCAAAGGGGTCAGACCGTGGATTTTGGCATATGCCAAAATCCACGGTCTGACCCCTTGCGCTTTCTTGGCATATGCCAAAATCCACGGTCTGACCCCTTGCGCTTTCCTCAAACCTTCGCGAGGGCCTGGTCGAGATCGGCGAGAATGTCGTCGATATCCTCGATCCCGATGCTGAGACGGATGTAATCGGGGGAGACGCCGCTGGCGGCCTGGGCTTCCTCGTTCAACTGGCTGTGGGTGGTGCTGGCGGGGTGGATGGCGAGGCTCTTGGCGTCGCCGATATTGGCGAGATGGCTAAAGAGGTCGAGGTTCTCGATGACCTTGCGTCCGGCCTCGTGGCCGCCCTTGACGCCAAATCCGATAAGGGCGCCGAAGCCGCCGTGGTAATATTTTTCCGCCTGCGCGTGGTGGGGGCTGTCCGGCAGACCCGGGTAGTTGACCCAGTTCACTTTGTCGTGATTTTGCAGGTACTCCGCGACGGCGAGGGCGTTGGCGCAATGGCGTTCCATGCGCAGGTGGAGGGTTTCCAGGCCCTGCAGATGGAGAAAGGAATTGAAGGGCGAGGGGCAGTTGCCGGTGTCGCGCATCAGCTGCAGACGCATTTTCATGGCGTAGGCCACGTTCACGCCGCCGAACGGCTCGAAGGCCTTGAAAACATCCCAATAGACGAGACCGTGATAGCTCGGGTCCGGTTCCGTGAAACCGGGGAAGTGGCCGTTCCCCCAGTCGAAGTTGCCGCCGTCGACGATGATCCCGCCGATGCTGGTGCCGTGGCCGCCGATGAATTTGGTGAGGCTGTGAATGACCACGTTGGCGCCGAAGTCGAGGGGGCGGCAGACGACCGGGCTGAGAGCCGTGTTGTCGACGATGAGGGGAAGGCCCTCGCTCTGGCCAATCTTCGCGACCTCCTCGAGAGGGAACGGGTTGAGGCGCGGATTTCCCTGCGTTTCGCCGAAGAGGGCCTTGGTGTTGTCCTTGATGGCGGCGCGGAATGCCTGCGGATCCTCGCCGTCGACGAAGGACACCTCGATGCCGAGTTTCGGCATTGTGTAGTGGAAGAGGTTGTACGTTCCCCCGTAGAGCTGCGAAACGGAAACGATGTGGTCCCCCGCTCCCGCGACATTGAGGATGGCATTGGTTACGGCCGCGCTTCCGCTGGCGTGCGCGAGCCCGGCCGTACCCCCTTCGAGGGCCGCCACCCGCTTCTCCACCACATCGCTGGTCGGGTTCATGATGCGGGTGTAGATGTTCCCCAGCTCCTTGAGAGCGAAAAGGTTGGCCGCGTGCTCGGTATCGCGGAAGGCGTAGCTCGTGGTCTGGTAAATCGGAACGGCCCGGCTGCCGGTGGCCGGATCGGCTTCCTGCCCGGCGTGCACGGCGAGGGTGCCCTGATGCGGTTGCTTTGTGCTCATGCGCTCCATGCATAGCCAGGCCCCCCGCGTCGTCAACCATGGTTCAAGGGGCCATCCACACAAAAAAGCCCCTCCCACCGAGGGAGAGGCTGTAAAGGTCTTTCGCCACCGGATCCTTGTTCCGGTGCACGGAAACGAAACTTTCTAGCGGCGCCTCCGGAAGGCAACCCACCCGATCGCGAGGGCACCGAAAAGAAGGCTGATGGTGGCTGGCTCGGGAATGGTCAGGATGACATTGTCGAAGTGATAATCCATTCCGTCCTTTGAATCGGACTCCCCTATAAACCCGATCCGGTGGACGCCGAGGGAATTGTCGAATCCCGTGGCGTCCGGGTTTGCTTTCTGGTCCGCCAGAACCCCGTCAATGAAGGCCAGGGTCGTATCGGCAGGCAGGGTGGCATCCACCTGATCACCGAAAGAATAGGTGTAGGAGTTGACCGGATCGACGTTGATAAGGAAGGAGTATGATTGTGCAGAGCTGGTATCCGAGCCGGATATCGTGCTGCCATCCAGCCTGACCGAGTTGCTCTCCTCAAAGGAAATGGAAATGAGCTGGTCGCTTTTACTTCCGAGATCGTCGGCGACCGAATCCGACATGCGGAGATTGATGTCGAAATCGCCGCCGTCCGGTGTGATCATGTTCTGCGCATCGACATCGATACGGAACCATCCCGTGATGGGTCCGCCAAATTGGCTGCTCACCCATGAGAATTCCGGCTTGTCCGTATCGGAAAGGTCGGCCATGCGCAGCGCGTCCCCGTCGCCGATCGTGCCGGAGCCATCCACGGTTTCCGCGAAAATGTTTGTGCCGTCGGTTTCGATTTTGTCGGCCAGGACTTCCGAGGTGCTGTCCGTGTAGAGGGTATAGATACTGGCACTCGCGCTCGTAACAGCAACGCTCGTACCGATCATCAGGATGAGGAGTTTTTTCATTTTATCTGTTTTGGGTTGGATTGTTCGTCTTTTGTAGAGGCAAAGAGAAAGGAGGTTCGGGCAGGACCGTCCAAGGTCATGAAAATCACCATTTTTCATAGTTATTAATCGCGGCCTCGCCGGTGTCAAAAAAAATCGTGGGGGAAATCCCGGTTGCGAGTGCAGAAAAAAAATGCCGCGGCCCCGAATCGGGACCACGGCATCACCTCGTAATGAATACCCCAATGAAATCGTTACTTCGATTACATTCCCAAAATATGTGGAGAGAAGGGGAGGCCAAGGTGTTGGGGAAGGGAGGCGGAATTCGTCCTACAGGTGGTTCCACAGGCCTCTGGCTGGTTAATCGACCCGGAGAGGGAGGAAGTCCTCGATGACGAGGCCGTACCCGTCGAGAGCAACATGGCGGCGTTGCGAAGAGGAGAGGAGGCGGATACGGCGCAAGCCGAGCATGTAGAGGATCTGTGCGCCGAGGCCGTAGCCGCGGAAGTCCATCTGGACGGGTTCGAGACTGCATTGGTGGGGATCTCCCGGCGGGCTGTTGGGAATCTGCAGGCCAGCGCAGGCCTGGGTCATGTAAACAAAGGTGCCCCGGCCCTCCTCTGCGATCCGGCGCATGGCCGCTTCCACATTCCGGTCCGGCTTACCGGTGGCGGCGGAAAAGACATCGGTGAGCACATTTTCCGATTGGACCCGTACGAGGGTGGGCGACTCATCAAGTTCGCCCATGGAAAGGGCGAAATGGATCCGGTTGTCGGTGAGGGCGCGGAAGACATGCAGCGTCCAGTCCCCGAAGGCGTTGCGGAACGGCTGGGCGGCGATCTGCTCAACAAGTTTCTCCCGGTTGTGGCGGTATTCGATCAGTTGCTTGATCGAGATCAGCTTCAATCCGAACGCCTCACGGAAGCGCATCAGCTCGGGGAGGCGGGCCATGGTGCCGTCCTCGTTGAGGATTTCGCAAAGCACCCCCGCTGGGGGATGTCCGGCAAGGACGGCGAGGTCGACGGCGGCTTCGGTGTGGCCGGCGCGCTGAAGGACGCCGCCTGGTCGGGAACGCAGCGGAAAGACGTGCCCCGGCTGCACCAGCTGGTCGGCAGTGGCCTCCGGATCACCGATGATACGGATGGCGGCGCACCGGTCGGCGGCGGAAATCCCGGTGGTGACTCCCTCGGCGGCGTCGACGGAGACGGTGAAGTCGGTGCGATGGCTTTCCCGGTTGTTGGCGACCATGGGATTCAGGCCGAGACGCTTCAATTGCGGTTCGACCGTGGGCACGCAAATCAGTCCGCGACCGTGCCGGATCATCATGTTGACCGTTTCCGCCGTGGCTTGGGAGGCCGCCATGATGAGGTCGCCCTCGTTCTCGCGGTCCTCGTCATCCACCACGATGACCAGCTGACCCTCGGCGACCGCGTCGATGGCTTCTTCGACGGTGTTGAAGGATTCCTCAGACATCGATAAGGTGGAATAGCCTAGGTAAGAC
>JAAAOD010000272.1 GCA_009908535.1 Verrucomicrobiota bacterium | reverse complement strand
GGGTCTTGAGGAGGTGAAGGATGTGCTCTCCTCAGGCGACTACGATCTCGTCATCCTCGATGAAGCGGACATGGCGGTCTGGTTCAAGCTGATCCCGGTAGAGGAGTTGACCGGCCTGATCGACCGGAAGCCCGCGCACGTGGAGTTGATCTTCACCGGCCGGCGCGCTGATGACCAACTCATCGAACGCGCCGATCTCGTCACGGAAATGCGCGAGGTGAAGCACTACTACCAGCAGGGCGTGCTCGCCCGGAAGGGCATCGAGAGCTGAAGCCTTAATTTCTGGACAAGGCCGTTGGTCCACGGATGCTGTTTTGTTTTCTCAGCCATGAATGCACGCCACGTCCTCGATGACCTCTCCGCAAAAATGCCCAACGCGGCCAACAAGACCGCCCTCGTCGGCCTTGACGGCTTTGTTGACAAGATCGTAAAGCCGATTGCCAACCGCTTCGGGCAGGGCGACGCCTTTGAACCGATCCCGACCATCGAGGCCTTCGGTCAGCGCATCCTCGATGCGGCCGGAAAATCGACGAATATCGAAATGTTTCAGGAGGTGGAGAAGCTGGGCGGCAACGGTCCCATACTGGCCGACGCCCTCGCCAGCCAGGGCTTCACCACCCGGTACATCGGGGCGCTGGGAAAGCCGGTTCACACGGTCTTCGAGAAGTTCGCCGAACGCACCAAAGCGGTCAGCATCGGGGAACCCGGTATCACCCACGCTCTCGAGTTTGAGGACGGCAAACTGATGCTGGGGTTGATGCAGGACTTTGACAATATCACCCTCCAGCGGGTCATCGATACGATGGGCGAAGGCGCTTTTCTCGACGTCATCAATCGGGCCGACCTTATCGCTCTCGTCAATTGGACGATGTTGCCGAACATGACCTCCCTGATGGAGGAAATGCTGACGCGCGTGCTGCCCAACCTCGGACCGAAGGAAAGCGGCCGAACCTTCTTCTTTGATCTCGCCGATCCCGCCAAACGCACGCGCGGGGAATTGAAGGAAGTGCTCTCCGTGATTGCCCGTTTCCGTTCCCATGGAGCTGTCACCCTCGGCCTGAACCTCTCCGAAGCCCATCAGGTGGTGGAAGTGCTGGGCCTGGAAGCGGTCGAAGACACGCCGGATTCCCTCAAGTCCGCCGCCAGCCGCATCCGTACCACCCTGAACCTGACCAGCGTCGTCGTGCATCCCCGCAGCGGAGCCGCCTGCGCCACCAGGGACGGGGCCTGGCACGTGGAAGGTCCTTTCTGCAAAAACCCGAAAATCTCCACCGGGGCCGGCGACCATTTCAATGCCGGGTTCGCGGCCGCCCAGGTCCTCGGTCTTAAGCCGGAAACCAGCCTCGCCGTCGCCGTGGCCACCAGCGGGCAGTATGTCCGCACCGCCCGCAGTCCTTCGCTTCGGGAAACCGCCCGCTTCATCGAAAGCTGGACCAACGGCAACTTACCTGATTAAAGTAACGCCATGGCCGAAAACGACGACACCCGCGGATTTTTGATTTCCTTTGAAGGTTCGGAAGGGAGCGGCAAGTCCACCCAGATCAGCCGCATGGCCCGCCGTTTCGAGGATGCCGGCTACGATGTGGTCGTCACTCGCGAACCGGGCGGCACGCCCATCGGCGAAGAGATCCGTCACATCCTCATGCATTCCGACAAGAGCAGTGAGATGTGTCCGGAAACTGAGTTGCTGCTTTTCGCCGCCAGCCGGGCCCAGCTCGTGCGCGAGGTCATCCTTCCCGGGGTCGCCGAGGGGAAGATTGTCCTCTGCGACCGGTTTATGGACTCAAGTACGGTCTACCAGGGCATCGCGCGCAACATACAGTCCGAGCCGGTCCATATCATCAATACCTTTGCCGTCGGGGAAATGGTCCCGGACGTCACCCTCGTCATCGATATTGAGGCCGAGGAAGGCATGAAGCGGGTGCGCCACCGCGCCAACGACATGCCGGACCGCATGGAGGAGGAAAATATCGCCTTTTACCAGAAGGTGCGCAACGGCTATCTCATGCTCGCCAAAGCCATGCCGGAGCGCTTCATCATTGTGGATGGGTCTCTCCAGCAGGATGAGCTCGAGCAAGTCATCTGGAAAGAACTGCGCCAGCGCGTGATCTGACCGCCATGGCCGGCCTTTCTTCCCTGCCCTCCGAATTGCGGGCCCTGCGCCCGGTCGAGGCCCTTGAGCGCAATGTGGAAAGAGGTCGGCTTGCCCACGCCATCCTGTTAAAGGGCGAGGATCTTCCCCGGCTCGACCACGTTGCACGCGCCCTCGCCGCTTCCCTGCTGCACTGCGACGGCGATCCCCTCCTCCATCCGGACTGCTTCACGCTGCGGCCGGCAAAGAAGTCCCGCTCCATCGCTGTCGGCAAGCGCGGCCAGGAAGAGGACAATACCATGCGCCGCCTCCTCCTCGACCTGCAACAGACCTCGAATAGGGGCGGGTACAAGGTGGCGCTGGTCTACGAGGCCGACCGCATGAACGCGGCCGCTGCGAACGCCTTCCTTAAGACGCTTGAGGAGCCACCGCAACAGACGATCCTCCTGCTCCTTTCCACACGGCCCTACGACCTCATGGAGACCATCCGTTCCCGCTGCTTCCAGTTCCGGCTTCCCAGTCGGACGGGCCCGAGCGGAGTGGAGGGATGGTCCACCTACCTGGAGGAGTACCGGCGCTGGATTCACTTCCTCCGCAGGGATCCGGAGACCGCTCGCAAGGCCCCCGGTAAGGCCGTTCTCATGGCCTATGGGCTGATCGCGCGCTTCCTCGAAATTCTCGCCGCCGCCGCCGATACTGCATGGAGAGAGCAGAAGGAGAACCTCCCCGAGCACCTCAGCGACGAGGAAAAGGACGCCCTCCAGGTCGGCCTGCAGAAGGGCGTGCGCGACAAGCTGCTCATCGACCTTGAAGAGGCCACCCGCATCGCCGCCATCGAGCTCAGCCACGAGATTCCTTTCCCTTCCCTGCAGCTGACCCGCGCCATCCAGAGCCTCGAGTCCATTACCGGATTGCTCGCCCTGAACATGCGCGACGAGTCGGCGCTGGAGTCTTTTTTCCTGCAGTCCCTGCGCATCTGGACCCAGGGATGAGGGGAGATTCATCGATCGGCTAGATCGATGAAGGCGCCCCCATTCATCATCGGCCTAACCGGCCGATGCTACAGCCTAAGCGGCCTACGCACTAATGCGTATAGGAGGAAAGGCCTATGGATTTGACCCATAAAAACAGCAGGGATCATTCTCCCAACTAATCCTGAGGTTAAACGTGTCTGATGGATGGCAACAACCGGTCAACCCTCGTGCTCTATGAAATCCTACCTTCCTCGTTTTCTTCCCTTTGCTTTGGTTTGCAGCTTTTAGGACGACGGGAAGATCGTCTTTGGATCCAATGAAATGGCCGCGACCATCGGGGGACGAGACGCCACGGGCTGGCCCGCCTGAATCAGGACGGGACCGTGGATCCTTCCTTCGAGATCGATCTCTATGAGTTCGGGGTGCCCGCCGATGAATCCTATCCCCGCGGCTGGTTCCGTCAGGCGGTGATCGACACGGCCGGGCGCATCTACGTCGTCGGCCACTTCGAATACGGCGGCAGCTTCTCGCCCACCATTCTCCCGATCTTCGCCCGCCTGCGCCCGGACGGCTCGTGGGATGCCTCCTTTAATGCCGTTACTTCACCTCCGTCTCCGGCAGCCGCGCCTTTGTCCGGATTGAAGTGAGCACCGAAATGTAGGGCCCCGCCTTGCGCGGGGGCCCCGGCACCTTGATACCTCCGGCGCGGGGACACGCCCCGGCCCTACATGGCTTACGTCCCGGCCCTGCAATACTTACACCCCGGCCCTGCAACGCGTGAAAAACTGCGTGCGGGGCCTCTTATTCCTTCAACAACTCCACCAGCGCTTCCGCCGCGGCGGTTGCCGAGGCCGGGTTTTGTCCGGTGACAAGGTGGCCGTCCACCGCGACATGCTGTTGAAAATTAGCTGACTCGGTGAATTC
>JAAAOD010000033.1 GCA_009908535.1 Verrucomicrobiota bacterium | reverse complement strand
CCTTGAGAAAAAGAACAAGATTCTCATGCGCGAGCTCCTGCGCCGTTCCAAGGGCGAAATCAGCCTCGGTCTCGATCTGAACGGGGGCGTCTCCATCACCTTTGAGATCGATGAGAACAGCCTCGCCGATGACATGTTCTACCGGGAACAGCAGCTCCAGGACGCCCGCCAGGTGGTGCTGGACCGCGTCGACGGCCTCGGCGTCGCCGAACCGATTGTCCGCCTCAAGGGGGATAATCTCATCGAGGTGCAGATGCCGGGCATCAATACCGAGGACAATCCGAACATCGCCGAGACGATCGGCGCACCCGCCCTTCTCGAGTTTAAACTGGTCCACCGCAATCAGCGTCCCGCCGAAGGCCAGGAACCGCCCATCGGTTATGAAGTCAAGACGCAGGAAATCCCCGATCCGGAAACCGGGGAAGTCCGGGAGGAAAAACTCTACGTGAAAAAGATCCCCGTCATGACGGGGGAGATCATTGAGGAAGCCCGCCCGCGGATCACCCAGACGGGCGGTTATGAGGTCACGATGGATTTCACCTCCGAGGGACGAAAGCAGTTCGCGGAGGTCACCGAACAGATTGCCGCCCAGAATACCCAGATGAGCATCGGGCGCCTTGCCATTGTCCTCGACGGCAAACTCGTTTCCTCGCCGACAGTGCGGGAACGGATCAATTCCGACTCCGCCCGCATCACCGGTAACTTTACCCAGCGGGAGGCCTTTGAACTCGCGAACGCCCTCAACAATCCGCTTGAGGTGGAGATGGAAGTTGCCGAGATGTACGAGGTCGGTCCCACCCTCGCCAAGGACGCCCGCGCCGCCAGTATCCGCGCGGGATTGTTCGGGGGCGCTTTCGTCATCATCTTCATGGTGGTCTATTACGGGGTGGCGGGCCTTTTCGCCATGCTCACCGTAGGACTGAATCTTTTCCTCGTCCTCGGCGCGCTCGCCAGTTTCGGTGCCACCATCACCCTTCCCGGGGTCGCGGCCCTCGTCCTCACCATCGGCATGGCCGTCGACGCCAACATCCTTATCTTTGAGCGGATTCGCGAGGAGTTGAAGGCCGGGAAAAGTGTCTTCAACGCCGTCGTCTCCGGCTTCGACAAGGCCTTTTCCACCATTGTCGACGCCAATGTGACCACCCTCATCACCGCGCTCATCCTCGTCTGGCTCGGAACCGGTCCTGTCAAAGGCTTCGGGATCACCCTCAGTGCAGGGATCCTCGCCACCGTCTTCTGCAGTTTGATCACCAACCGTTTCCTGATGGAGAATCTCGTGAAGCTGGGATTGCTCAAAAACCCCTTCAAACTGCAACTCTTCAAAAACACCAATTTCTCCTTTCTCGATTACGCCCGACCGGCTTTCCTCGCTTCGTGGTCCCTCGTGCTGATCGGGGCGATTTCCTTCGCCTTCCACTTTGACGAGGCCTTCGGCATCGACTTCACAGGGGGCGACCAGGTCACGGTGGCTTTTGACCGGCAGTTGAGCACTGACGAGGTGCAGTCCGTCGCCGGCGATGCCAGCTTTACTACCGAAACCGGCGAAACCGTTCCCTTTGGAGAGGTGAATCTCTTCTTCCAACAGCCCCTCGGCGCCGAGCGGGAGGTCATGGTCCTGCAGACAGAACCGGAAAAGGGCGAACAGTTCTTTGCCTCCCTGCAGGCCGCCTATCCCGGGGCCGGGCTCCAGAGTGTGGGCTTCACGCAGATCGGATCCGCGGTCGGGGAAGAGGTGACCCGCAGCGCCATCCTCTCCATCCTCGTCGCCCTATTCGGCATCCTCCTCTACATCGCACTTCGCTTCGAATTCGGTTATGGCCTCGGGGCGGTCGTCGCGACCGTGCACGACATGATGATGACCATCGGGATCTTTGTCACCCTCGGGGAAATCTTCAGCATCGGCAGCGGTCAGTTCTCCGCGCCCATGATCGCGGCCATTCTCATGACGGTGGGCTACTCCATCAACGACACCATCGTCGTGTTCGACCGTGTCCGCGAGGAGCTGGAACTGAACCAGGGCATGAACCTGCGCAAGGTCATCCACCTCTCCATCAACCGCGTGCTGAATCGTACGGTCTTGACGAGTATCACCACCCTGCTCGCCTCCCTGACGCTTTTCCTTTTCGGCGCCGGCGTGATCAAGGATTTCGCCCTCGTCTTCCTGATCGGCATTTTGACGGGAACCTTCTCCTCCGTCTTCATCGCCAGCCCGGTATTCTACTGGTACCACAAGGGTGACCGCAAGTCGGTGGAAAAGGGCGAGATCCTCCCCTCCTACGACTGGACGACAGAGAAAAAAGCGGAAGCCAAAGCATAACCGGCGCCTTCGTTCATGCGCTGGCAGTTTCCCTCCATTGATACCGCACGTGTGCAGGCCCTTGCCGCGGCGAACGGGATCAGCCCCGAGCTGGCCGCCCTCCTTTGCCAGCGGGGCT
The DNA here is from genome assembly GCA_009908535.1 of Verrucomicrobiota bacterium. GTDB lineage: Bacteria > Verrucomicrobiota > Verrucomicrobiia > Opitutales > Oceanipulchritudinaceae > Oceanipulchritudo. Next base: position 1,665 of record JAAAOD010000033.1, on the reverse strand, counting down.
TCGCCAGCCCCGCAGAAGCCGCCGCTTTTCTCGACAGCTCCCTGCGCGACCTCGGCGATCCGCTCGAATTGACCGGCATGGCAGCCGCCGTCGGCAGGGTGAGGGAGGTGGTCCAGCGTCGGGGCAGTGTATTTATTTTTGGTGACTACGATGTCGATGGGGTCACTTCAACAGTCCTCCTGACGGAATTCCTGCAGCACTTCGGTTTGCACCCCGAACATGCCATCCCCAACCGCTTGACGGAGGGCTACGGCCTTTCCGTGGCGGCCCTTGAGCGGGCCCTCGGAGACCAAAAGCCCGATCTCTTTATCGCTGTGGATTGCGGTACCAGCAGTGCGGAGGAAGTGGCTTGGCTGCGCGAGCGGAATATCCATGTCCTCGTCCTCGACCACCATACCTCCAAGGAAGCTTTGCCGCAGGACTGTGTTCTCGTGAACCCCCATGTCCATGATCCCGCCGCAGCCCCCTTCGCCGACCTTTGCACCGTGGGTCTCGTCTTTAAATTCTGCCATGCCTTTCTCAAAATCCACCGGCAGGAGAACGTTCCCGCCGCCTTCGACCTCGACCTGCGCGCCTTTCTCGATCTCGTCGCCCTTGGCACCGTTGCCGACCTCGTTCCCCTGCATGGGGAAAACCGCCTGCTCGTCCGCGCCGGCTTGAAACGGCTCCGCGAATGCCGCCGACCGGGCCTCTGCGCCCTTATGGAAGCCGCCGACCTCAATCTCGGGGAAACGCTCGGGACTTTCGACATCGGCTTCCGTCTTGGTCCGCGTATCAACGCCTCCGGTCGCCTCGAAGACGCCCGCCTGCCCATCCAGCTGCTGCTGGGGACCGAATGGGCATTCTGCCGCAAGGCCGCACGCGAACTCGATGATATGAACCGGCGCCGTCAGGCCATCGAGCGGGCCATCGCCGAAACCGCCGAATCCATGGTTGCCAACGATTTCGCCGGGGACCTCGGTCTCGTCCTCTACGACGGCGAATGGCACGCCGGGGTCGTCGGCATCGTCGCCAGCCGCCTCGCCCGCGCCTTCCATCGCCCCGCCATTGTCGTCGGGCGCGACCAAGAGGGAAGCCTCAAGGGTTCCGGCCGCAGTATTGAGGGCGTAAACCTCGTCGAGATTTTGCAGTCTTCCGGAAAATCCCTCCAACAATGGGGAGGCCACCCCATGGCCGTCGGCCTCTCCATTGAGGAAGAGGCCATTCCCGCCTTCCGGAACGACTTCAACCGCGCCCTCGCCCGCCATCTGGTCGACGGATTACCCGAAAAATACATCCCCATCGACCTCCGGCTCAAGCCGAAGGCCCTCTCCCTTGCCTTCCTCGAGGAACTCGGTCGCATGGAGCCCTTCGGCCAGGCCAATCCTGAACCGGTCTTCGCCGTCGAAACCGCCGGCCTCACCGATCTGCGCCCCATCGGCCGTAAGCACCTGCGCTTTGTCCTCCCCGATGCCGGCTTCCCCGGCCTCGAAGGCGTCGCCTGGAATGCCGCCGCCCATCCCCCTCCCAAGGGCACGCCCCTCCGCCTCGCGGTCCGCCTCGGCTGGAACAGCTGGCGCGGACAGCGCACCCCCCGCCTCACCCTCCTCGACTGGAAACAGGCCTAAGCGTTCAGAGTCTGACCCTTTGTTCTTTACAAATTTTCTACTTTCCAGATCGCCGGTG
>JAAAOD010000061.1 GCA_009908535.1 Verrucomicrobiota bacterium | reverse complement strand
GAGGAAGAGGTTCCAGCCCGCGCCGACCGCGTAGACGACCGGCAGCGAGGCAAGGCAGCAGGCGAGGCCGGTCAGCATCGCGGCGGGCAGGGAAAAAAGCTGGGGACTGAGCGGGCCTTCTTCCGGCTTGCGGTAGTGAAAGCGGAAGCGCAGGAAAAGATACAGCATCCCCGCCTGTAGAAGAAAGCCCCCGAACACGGTGGTGAGCGCGCTGGGCGGCGATTCCGTGTCACCAAATTGTTGATACAAGGTGCTGACGACGGCCCCGGAAAGGATGAACCAGAGCAGAAGGGCGACAAGGAAAAGGGCGAAATCCAGCCCGCCGATCGGCCAGGTGCCCACGGCGGGAGCCTCCAGCCGCCGTCGTCGGCGAAGGAAATTCGCGAGGATGAAGAGCGAGACGAGGCTCCCGAAAAAAAGGAAAGCGCCGTAGAAAAGGGGCGCCGGATGGTCGCGAAGATAGGCCTGCAGTTCCTCGGGCGTCATGCGGAGCGGATCTCTTTTCCATCCCAGACCGTGGCGCCGGCGACAAGGGTGCGTTGGATGGTGCCGCGCAACTCGCGGCCGTTCCACGGGCAGTTGCGGGCCTTGCTCTGAAAGCGGTCCGGATCGACGCGACGGCGTTCGGTGGGGTCGACGAGGGCCACGTCGGCGGGGGCGCCTTCGCCAAGGTGGCCGCCGGGCAAACCGAGAATGGCGGCGGGCCGGTGCGTGAGCGCGGAGATGACGAGGTCAAGGGGCGCGTTGGCCTCGTGGTGCAGCACTTCGAGGGAGGCGGCGAAGGCGGTCTCCAGGCCGATGATGCCGAAGGCCGCGTAATCGAACTCGCGGTCCTTTTCGTCGGGCGTGTGGGGCGCGTGGTCGGTGGCGATCAGTTCGAGGGTGCCGTCGAGAACGCCTTCGATGATCGCCTTGCGGTCGGCCTCCGTGCGCAGGGGCGGGTTCATCTTGAAGTGCGTGTCGTAATCCGCGCAGTTGGCGTCGGTGAAAAAGAGGTGGTGCGGCGTCGCCTCCCCGCTGACCCGGATGCCGCGCGCGCGCGCCCGGCGGAGGATGTCGACCCCGTAGGCGCTGCTGACGTGCTGCATGTGGATGTGCGCGCCGAAGTGGCGCGAAAGGACGACGTTCCTCCCGATGATCACATCCTCGGCCGCGCTGGGCCAGCCCTTCAGGCCGAGCCGCAAAGACCAGTAGCCCTCATTCATGACGGAGTCTTCCGTCATGCTCGCGTCCTGGCAATGATCGAGCACCGGCAGCTTGAACATCAGAGCGTACTCGACGGCGCGCCGCATCAGCTCGTTGCTCTGTACGCATTTGCCGTCGTCGGTGACGGCCACGATGCCCTCCTTGAAAAGCGAACCGATGGGGGCCAGCTTTTCCCCGTCCATGCCGGCGGTCAGGCAGCCGGTCGGGTAGACGCGCACCGCCGCCGCGCGCGCGACGGCGTCGTTGATGCGCCGGATGGTGCCCGGGTTGTCGGCGGGCGGCGTCGTGTTGGGCATGCAGACGACGGACGTGAATCCGCCCGCGGCCGCCGCCCGCGTGCCGCTGGCGATGGTTTCCTTGTGCGTCTGCCCCGGCTCGCGCAGGTGCACGTGAATGTCGACAAATCCCGGACAGACGACCAGTCCGTCCGCGTCGATGACCTCGGCCTCCTTCGCCTCCGTCGCCGTGAGCGCGCCGGCGATGCGCCCGTCGCGGATATAGAGATCGCCGCTTTCATCGCGCCGGTTGCGCGGGTCGAGGATGCGCCCGCCGCGGATGATTGTACAGCGGTTCACCTTTCCGCCCCTCCCTTCGGGTGGCCGAGGCACAGGGCGAGGACGGCCATGCGGTTGACGATCCCGTTCGTCACCTGGTCGAGAATGACGGCGCGCCCGCCGTCCGCGAGGCTGGAATCCAGTTCAATCCCGCGGTTGATGGGACCGGGGTGCATAATGATGGTTTCCGGCTTGAGCCATGCCTCGCGCTCCGCGTTCAAGCCGTAGAGGCTCTGGTACTCGCCGAGATTGGGAAAGTGCGTCGAGGTCTGGCGCTCGTGCTGGATGCGCAGCAGCATGACAACATCGGCATCGGCGAGGGCGGAACGGAGATCGAGGTTCACCTCCACCCCGAAATCGCGGAAGCCCTCCGGCACAAGGGTCGCCGGTCCGGAAACGGTGACCTGCGCACCGAGCTTCTGCAGCGCGAAAATGTTGGAGCGCGCCACGCGGCTGAAAAGGATGTCGCCGAGGATCGTGACCTTGCGCCCGTCGAGCCGTCCCCCGAGCTTTTCCCGCATCGTGAAGGTGTCCAGCAGCGCCTGCGTCGGATGCTCGTGCGCTCCGTCCCCGGCGTTGATGACCGGGATGTCCACCACGTTGGCAAGGTAGTGTGCCGAGCCCGCCGCGCTGTGGCGCAGAATGATCGCGTCGGCCTGCAGGGCTTCGATGACCTGGGCGGTGTCCCGGAGCGATTCCCCCTTCACGAGGCTGGAAGCCGCCCTTTCCACCAGCGCGACATCCGCGCCGAGCCGCTTGGCCGCAATTTCAAAGGCGAGTCGCGTGCGCGTGCTCGGTTCGACGAAAAGGTTCAGGATCGTCTTTCCGCGCAGCGAGGGCAGGGAGGCGGGGTCGTTTTGCAGCGCCTCCTTGAAGGAAGCGGCCAGCTCGTGGATCACCTCGATTTCCTCCCGGCGGAGGTCCTCGATGGCGATGAGATCCTTGCGATCCCATGGCGTCTCGACGGCATTCATGAAGGCGTATCTTCCCCGTTTCTGGGCGCGGGCTTCCGTGGGTGCAATCCTTATTCCTGACCTTCCGGGAGCAAAGCACCGCGCGGGGTTGCCAGAAAGCTCCGAAGGCCGCATTTTCCCGGGCATGAAGTCGAGGGAAACGGCCAGGGCGCGTGCCGGTGCCGCCAACGTGGCATTCGGGGAGACGGTTGTGCGCAGCCTTCTCGCCTTCGGTGTGGGGCATTTCCTCGTCAGTCCGGGATCGCGGTCGACGCCGCTGGTTCTTGCCATCGCAAAGTTGGCGCCCTCCCGCCGGACAGTTCTCCTCGACGAACGCTCGGCCGCCTTCCATGCCCTCGGGCGGATCAAGGCCGGTCGGCGCCCGGTCGCCGTCGTCTGCACCAGCGGTACGGCGGCGGCGGAATTTTATCCCGCCGTCATCGAGGCGCGCGAGGCCGGGCTGCCCCTCGTCGTCCTTACCGCCGACCGCCCGCCCGAGCTGCGCCACTGCCAGGCGGGCCAGACCATCGACCAGCTCAAGCTCTATGGTACGTATCCACTTTTCCATGCGGAATTGCCGCTGCCGGAACCGGAACCGCTCCTTCTGCGGCAGACGCGGGAGTTGTGTCGGCGCGCCGTGGAAAGTGCCCTGCAGGCCGTGCCCGGTCCCGTGCACCTGAACTGCCCCTTCCGCGAGCCCTTCTTCCCGCCGGAGGAGGCAGCCGTCATGCCGACGCCGGCGGTGGAAGAGGCGCCCGTCGCGTGGGTGCGCACGGTCCCGCCGCCCGCCCGGCTCCCGGCGCGGACGCTCCTGCTCGCCGGTCCGCTCCCATGGGACGCCGGGGCGGAAGAAGCGGAGGCGCTGGCGCGCTTCAGTACAGAAAACGGCCTGCCCTTGCTTGCCGACGCGGCCAATCCGCTGCGCCATGCGGAGGAGGAGATCCCGTATTTGATCAGCGGCTACGACGCTGTCGCCCGTTCAGAGGCACTGCGGGAATCGCTCCGTCCGGAGGCCCTTGTCGTCTGGGGGAGTTTTCCGACCAGCAAGGCCCTGCGGCAATGGTTGGCGGAACGGGACCTTCCCCTCTGGCAGGCGGGGCCCGGTGTCCCGGGCGCCAATCCGGTGCACGGACAGCTCCAGTACGCCGGCAACGATCCCGCCGCTTTTCTAGCCTCCGCCAGTGTAGTGAAAAGCACTTACGGAAGCGATTGGTCACCCCTGGAGGAAACCTTCCGCCGCCAACGCACGGAGGCTTTTGCCGCCAACGGTCCCATTTTCGAGGGCGACGTCTTCCGGAGGCTGCCGGACCTGCTGGCCCCGGGAACGCCCGTCCTTTTCGCCAACAGTCTCGCCATCCGCGACGCGGAATGGTTCCTCCCCGCGAACGGGCGGCGCCTGCGGCCG
>JAAAOD010000039.1 GCA_009908535.1 Verrucomicrobiota bacterium | reverse complement strand
AACACCTGCCATTCTTCGCGCAACGCCCGGACGCATCCTCAAGGAGGAGTTCCTCGACGGCTTCGACCTGACCCAGGCGGAACTCTCCGAGCGCACCGGCATCCCGCGCTCCACCGTCAATGAAATCATCAAGGGCAAGCGCCCCATCAACGCGGAGACCGCCCTCGCCCTCGGGATTTTCTTTGGCACCAGCGCCCAGTTCTGGCTCAACCTGCAGACCCAGTTCGACATCCGACGCGTGCAGATGGAAAAGGAATCCCAGTTGCGCGCCCGCATCAGGCCGGTGACAGTGGCGTGAGGTCGCTTTTCTCATAACGGAAAGGGCGTAAAGAAGGGGCCGACACCTACCCAAATGCAGGCATGCGCAGCGCTTGGCCGGTAATGGAGAAGCGGGCATCCTTGGTGGATGCCGGTCGCCCTCTACCGTCCGCGTCGTCCACGGGCCTCCCCGCTGTCGCAATGCATTGAGGATCACCGGGAGGCGTTTGAGCGACACTACGTGACACGGTTCCAGAAGCGGGACGGATACTTCCGCCCGGTGGTCGCCCAAACGCTCGACGCCTTCACTGTCTGCGGTGACCTGAGCCATGGCTTTGCCCGCCTGCACTGCGACCATTGCGGCCACGATTACCTGATCGCCTTCAGTTGCAAGCAACGCTACTTCTGCCCGAGTTGCCACCAGAAGAAAGTGCAGCAATTCGGGGAATTTGTCCGGCACGAGGTCGTGCGGAAGGTCCCCCACCGGCAGATTGTCGTCACCATTCCGAAGCGGCTGCGCAAGGCCTTTCAATATGACCGCAATTTGCTTACTGATTTCTGCCAGGCCGCATGGTTGAGCCTGCGCGACGTGATTCGCAACCGTCTCGGAACGCCCAACGGCCAACCCGGCGTGATCATCGCCATCCAGACCTTCGGCGACTACCTCAACTTCCACCCGCACCTGCACATCCTCATTACCGACGGTGCCTTCGTCGGCCACCACACCTTCCACGCCCTTCCCCGCACCGACTGGGAACGGGTCGCCGAACTCCTGCAGGTCCGTGTCCTCAAGGTCTTTGTCACGAAGAACAAGCTGTCCGCCCGGGAAGCCCAAAAGATGCTCCAATGGGTTCACAGTGGATTCAATATCCACGCCGGCTACCGCATCCAGAGGGACGATCACGACGGCCTCGAAAACCTCGCTCAATACATCCTGCGCAATCCGTTCTCGCTGGAGAAGATGACCTATGTTCCCGAAACCGGGGAGGTCATTTATCGCAGCAAGCGTAACCACGCAACCAATCGCCTGTGGGAGACCTTCAACGGTCCCGCCTTCATCGCCGCCATCACCCGGCATATTCCCCCTCCCGGACAGCATCTTGTCCGCTATTACGGTGCCTACAGCAACCGCGCCCAGGGTGAACGCCGCAAGCGAGCCGCCAACGCCGCAATCCCGGAAGCTGCCGACACGCCACTACCGATTCGTCGCTCCTATGCAGACTTTTCAAAGGAGCAGGAACAGGCTGACCATGAACAGCGAGCCCTGTCTTTCGCCCAAGGCCTACCCCTTGATCCCCATCCGGACGCCTGCCTGCCAGCGGGCCCATCGGAAACCACCGATTGCACAGAGGTCATCGAACTGCCCCCTCACGCCTTTCCGCGCATCCCACGCAAAAAGTGGCGTGAACTCATCCGGAAGGTCTGGGAGGTCGATCCGTTGATCTGCCCCCGGTGCGCTCATCGGCCTCCTCGAAGACCGCGAAGCTGCCGCCGCACTGCTCAATTCCCTCGGCTGGCTCGGTTACGCCACCGACAGCCGGGGCGCCCGCTCCCCTCCCCCACGCAACGATCCAAACGTGCCCGAACTGCCCTTCACCTGTGAATTCGACGGTATTGTCCATGAACCCGAGCCATGGGAACTGGCCCGTCAACAGCGGCTTGAACGCTACGCCCGACAGCGTGACCAAATCGCCGGGATTGTGGTCTACGACGGTGAGTGGACTGAGCATATTGAGGAAGAATCCTGGCCCCAAACCGCCGCTGAGATCCAACCAGAGGAATCCCCCGACGCGTTCGATCAACGCCTGCCAGAGGCTTGGCAGGATAGCCAATGGGACCCAACACCCGAACAATGGCAGGAAACCCAACTGGCACAATGGGCAATCGCAGCAAACGCTTGGGACGGTATCGACCCCGTTCCTCCTGAGGATGAACCCGTCTTCTTCACCGACGGATCCGTCGACTTTCCCCATCGACGGCTCTCGATACGTACCGTCAATGCTCCCCCGTGCCTTGGATAACCATGGATTTTCCAGGCTGGGCGCGGAATTCGGCCAGGATCTGACCAAGGGAATCCTCCCATCGGTCCCCTCGGCCTATCCCAAGCACGAGGAGAGGGATTTTTACTTTGCAAGGCCCGCATTCTCTGGCGACTTTATCTTCCCAACCAAACCGCTGAAATTGAATTTCCTATCACTAAACCGGATCGTGTGGTCGCCCGCGGCGAGGTCCAGTTCCGGCCCGCGCACCCAGGCGAGGCGGTGCTTGTTGGACCCGTCGGCCGAGACGGCGACCTCGTCGAAGATGCGCCGTTCGTAATCGAAGTCCCATCGGTTCTTTTTGTCTTCGTCCTCCCATTCTTTGACCGGGAATGGCTCTAGCTTGCCGCCGTCGAGGGCCCTCTCGTAACCGGTTGCCTGAAGGTTGGCGCGCACCCAAAGCTGATGTTGGATATTCGGCGAAAAGGAATTGTGGCGGTCGGTCTCATAGCAGGGGTCATGGAAGGTGTGGGGCACGGGCCGATACGGTCCGTTTCCTCAACCGGATTACTCGTCCCCGGTCGTTTGGATGGAACGGACCGCTTGTTCGAAGACGGGCAGATGCCGCCGGTAGGCGTCGGGGGGAGCCGTAAATTGGGCGGCGACTTTGACGTCGTCTTTCACCAGGAGGAAGTGGTGGGCGATGGCTTTGCCGAAGGAGGCCTCCATCGTATGGGCGTATTCGACGCCGCTGAAGCCGCCGGATAGTTCGCGGGTTTCGGAAACGAGAACCTCGAAGCCCTTTTCCCGGTGAAAGTCGAGCCATGTGTCGCGCTCTTCGGCCAGATTGTCTCGCGGCGAGAGGGGGACGGTGTTGATCCGCACCCGAACCCGGGGATTGTCCGGAGCGGTGAAGCGGGTGCCGTTCCCGCCGGCGAGTTGCCAGTCCGGCGGAAGGCTGAAGGTGATCCGGCCCTGAGGATCGGTGTAATGCGTGCCGCCGGGAGAGCAAGCGGCAAGGTAGGCGGCGAGGAGAAGGGCGGTCGAAAAGGAGAGGAGGCTCGACGTTTTCATGGTGTCGGTGGGGAAGGATCGCTTTTGAAGGGATGGTAGGCGTTATTAACGCTCCGAGGCAATGCCGGATTTTGCGGAAGCGGGGGCGCAGCATGGTCGGAAGCGCAGGCCGCCGCCGGGATCGATGGTATTCTTAGGCGGCAATTCGACGAGGGGCGCGTGCGAGCACGCACGCCACGTGTGGGGGAATTGTTTTTATCGAAAGCGCTATTGTAGCGGGTTGATCCACTTGATCCCATTAAAGCGGTCAAAGTCGCGGTCGTTGCTGTAGATTGTTGCGGAGTGCTCTCTGGCGTGCACGGCGATCAGCGCGTCGTAGGCGTAGGTCAACAAATTCGCGTCGGGAATGATCATTCCTCTGCGACCTTCAAAGTCGTTTCCACTGAAACCATTTACAGCATCCTGGAAACAGAGGTGACACCCGCTTTTTATGATCAAAACCACAGTCATCCCACAGGATGTAGTTGAAGGTTGTTGTTGCGCCCGGACAAAAAAGATGGCCGGCGCCGGATTCCGACCAAAGAATCCGAAGTGTGAAAAAGATAACGCCGACCAAGCACTACAGCAGCACATTGCATCAGCTTTGTAAACTTATCCCGTCGCATGAGACGGAAAAACTCGCCCGCAAACACGGGGTGGACAAGAAGGCGCGGACCTTCACGCCTTGGAGCCACGTGGTGGCCTTGATTTTCGGCCAACTGACTCATGCGATCGGACTCAACGATGTGTGCGACAGCCTTCGCCATCATGCCTCGAAGCTGGCGGCGATCCGGGGCGCGGTAGCGCCGACGCGCAACACGCTTTCCCATGCGAACAAGCATCGCAACAGCGACATGATGGAGGAGCTTTTCTGGAAGGTCCTTGGTCATTTGCAGGAGCTTTCTCCGGGCTTTGGCCCTGCCGGCCGCTACAGCGGATTGCCCCGCCGCTTCAAGCGGGCCGTCCATGCTGTGGATTCGACGACCATTGCCCTGGTTGCCAACTGCTTGGACTGGGCCAAGCACCGGCGGCGCAAAGCGGCCGCCAAGATGCATTTGCGACTGAACCTGCAAAGTTTCCTTCCCGCTGTCGCTATTATTGAGGAGGCTTCGCATCATGACAGCACACGGGCTCTGGCCCTCTGTGCCGGGCTCCAGGACGGGGAGATAGCCATTTTTGACAAGGCTTACGTCCACTTTGACAGCCTTTTCCACTTGCACCAGCGAGGCATCTTCTGGGTCACCAGGGCCAAGGACAACCTGCGTTACCATGTCTGTCGCAAACGCCTGCGCAGACCTTCCGGAAAGATCCTCCGCGACGATGAGATCACCTTGGTCAGTCAAAAGTCCAAGGCCGAGTATCCGCAACGGCTTCGGCGCGTTGAGGCCCTCGTCGAAGTCGATGGCGAGGAAAGAGTCATGGTTTTTCTCACCAACAATCTGGACTGGGCTCCGTCCAGCGTTTGCGACCTGTACCGTTGCCGCTGGGGAATCGAGACCTTCTTCAAGCAGATCAAACAGACCTTCAAAGTCTGCGATTTCCTCGGGTACTCCAAGCACGCCATCCGTTGGCAGCTCTGGTCCGCCCTCTTGCTCTACATTCTGCTGCGTTTCATCGCTTTCAAAAGCCAATGGCCGCACAGTTTTACGCGCCTGTTCACCCTCGTTCGCGGCGTCGCTTGGGACCGATTCGGCCTTTTCGATCTCGCCGATTTCTATGGGACAGCACGGCACCGATACCGTATGTGCTCGCGTCCACAACAGGCTTATCTTCCGGGTTTTTCCCCGTGATCCTGTGGGACAGCATGTGGCTGTATCCAAGCTTTTTGCCCCGTTTTGCATTTTGACTTTTCTCAACAATAACCCCTCAACCCGCTTATCTCCTCAGGCTTGCCTTCTCCCATTAGGCCCTATGGGATGACTGTGTCTTCACTACATGAAAATGAAATTGCTGACCGGGTTTTGGATGCTGCCTTTGCCCTTCATCGGGATCTCGGACCCGGACTGCTGGAATCGGTTTATGAGGTTCTCCTTGCCCAAGCATTGGAGGAAGCTGGATTGAATGTGCAGCGGCAGGTGATTATCCCCATCAAGTACAACTCCATCCAATTCGATGAAGGATTCCGGGCCGACCTGATCATAGAGGAAAAGGTGATCCTCGAACTAAAATCTGTGGAACGCTCAAACCCAGCCCACAAAAAACAACTTCTTACCTACCTCAAATTATCCAATCTCAAACTCGGCTATCTTCTGAACTTCGGCGAAGCCCTCATGAAAGATGGCATTACCCGCATCATCAACGGAATCATAACGCCGTGATCACCGTGCCGCCGTGAGAGAAAATAATCCGTCCCCAGTCAACATCCAGTCAAGGTCAGTTGAGGCATAATCAAGGCAAAATGACCCACGAAAGTAGTGATTTGTCGTGCCTACGGCGGCTTATTAAGGCGCTGGTGATTCACAAGTAACCGGTATTCAATATCTGCAATTTACTGGTATTCAATAGGTCGACGACATGTTGTAGCCCTTCGACAGGCTCAGGGCATTCGACCGCGCATATGGCAATGCAGATTCGCTCCGCTCATCTGGCCTGCCATGAGCTTGTCGAATGGCGGAGAGAGAGGGATTCGAACCCCCGGGACCCTTGCGGGTCCACCTGATTTCGAGTCAGGCACAATCGGCCACTCTGTCATCTCTCCGGGTTGAGGGGGTCATTGAGGGAAAGGCGGAGGGAGGAGGCAAGGAAAAGGCGTCGGCGGGGCGCAAGGGGAAACTTGCGGGGCGGGGAAAAGGTCGTTTTCTGGCGGGACATGAGCGAGGAAGACCTGCGGAGACTGATGGAGCGCAAGGGCGTGACGGCATGGCGGATCGCCCTTGCCCGACGAATGGAGAGCAAAGCGGTGCAGGGCTGGATCACGGCGGTGATCGTGGTCAACGCCTTGATCATGGGGCTGGAGACCGACGCGGGGATGATGGAGCGGATGGGCGGCCTGCTGCACCTGCTCGATTCGATCTGCCTGGGGATTTTCATCGTGGAGATCGGCCTGAAGCTGGCGGCCTATCGCTGGCATTTCTGGCGCAACGGCTGGAACATTTTCGATTTCCTCGTCGTGGCGGTGGCGCTGGTTCCGGGGGCGGGCGCATGGTCGGTTCTGCGTTCGCTGCGGGTGCTGCGGATCCTGCGCCTGCTCACCGTGCTGCCGCAGCTGCGGCGGGTGGTGGCGGCCTTCATCCACGCCCTGCCGGGGCTGAGCGGGGTGCTGCTCGTGATGCTGATCTTTTTCTACACGGCAGGGATCCTCGCGACGAATCTCTTCGGGGAGACGCATCCGCAATGGTTCGGCACTCTCGGCGCCAGCCTTTTCTCGCTTTTCCAGATCATGACGCTTGAGAGCTGGTCGATGGGGATCGTGCGGCCGGTGATGGAAGTCCATTCGCTGGCGTGGCTCTTTTTCGTGCCCTTTATCATTCTGGCGACCTTCACCATCCTGAACCTGTTCATCGGGATCATCGTCTCGACGATGCAGGAGCTCTCCATTCCCCCGACACGGGAAAGCGGGCGCACCGCGGAGGTGGAGGCGAACCTGCGCGAGCTGGAACAAACCGTGCAGCGCCTGCGCCAGCAGCTGGACCGGCCGGAGTAGCAGCCCCCCGCGGGATTTTCCTTCGGCGTGCCCGGCGGCTTCCGCGGTTCCTTTCAAGGCGCACTGCCGCGCCCCGTAAAAGCCTACCCCACCAGCCAACGCACGAGGGCGAAGGTGATGGCCATGTCGACAAGGGCGCCGTCGGCGAGCAGGCGCGCGGGCAGGCCGAACTCCCGCTGGCCCGTCCCGACCATCCAGGCGAAACCGAGAAGACCGACGAGAACGGACGCGCCGGCGGCCACCGAGAAGGGAAAGAGGCCGATTCCGGTGACGAAAAGGAGAAGCAGCACGACCTGCCAGACCCGCCCGAGGCGAGCGCCGGTTTCCGGTGAAGGCGCCTCCGCCCGGGAGATGACAATCAGGTTCCCGAGGGCCCCGAGGCCGAGGGCGAGAAGGCCGTAGCGGCCCGCCGGCGTGGCCAACGCGCCGCTCATCAGGGCGACGCCCGCCGTAAAGATGATCGCCACGCCAATCCTTTTCAGCAGGGTGCGCGGGACGCCCGGCGGCAGGCTTTGGACAAGGAGAAGGTAAGCAACGATGCCGGCGACAAGGCGCCAGCCGTCGCGCAACAACGCTTCCGGCAAGCGGGCGTGCGCCCATGCCACGGCAAGGACGAAACCGGCGCCCCAGAGCAGCGCGAAGGTCCGGAAATGGCGACGGTAATACCGGTGCCGTCGTGTAGCGGGAATTTCACGACCGGGCCGGGCGTCGAGCAGGCGGTCGGCGACGTAGGTCAGCCAAACGGCCGCGAGGAGGACTTCAAGGGAGGCAAGGGCGTGCTCCGCCGGCCTCGGCAGAACCAGCCACCACGCCAGCGCGACCAGCACCGGATCAAGCGACCAGAGTTCCAGCTTGCGCAGGAATCCCGCCACGCGCCCGTCCGCCGGAAGAATCGGCTGGTTGGCTTCCCCATCCATCAAAGCAAGTTTACCGCATCGACATCGAGAATTTCAATGACCTCCTTGTCCCACTGGAAGGCGCGCCGCTGCTCGCTGAGGTAGTCTCCCACGGGCGTCACCTTGCCGCAGAAGTACCACAGCTGGTAACGGAAAAAGTCCTGGATCCGCTCCACCGGACAGGGCGCCGGCCCCTTGATTTCGACGCCCAGTTCCTTCAGGCCCGGTTCCACCTGCTTGCGCCACTGCTCGGCGTAGAAGCGGACTTTCTCGACGCTTTTCCCGCGGAAAAGGTGGTGGAGCAGGTGGCGGTACGGTGGGTAGCCGAATTCGCGGCGGTGTTCCAGTTCGTCGCTCGTGAAGCCGTCGAAGTCCTGCTGGCGGGCGAACTGGATCGGCGGGGAGGACGGCAGGTAACTCTGCACGACCACCTCGCCGCTGCGGTCGCCCCGGCCGGAACGCCCCGACACTTGCACCAGCAACTGAAAGCTCCGCTCCGAGGCACGGAAATCCGGCAGGTGCAGGGACAGGTCCGCGTCCATCAGGCCGACGAGGGTCACGTTGGGAAAGTCGAGTCCCTTGCCGATCATCTGCGTGCCGACGAGCACGTCGATCTTCCCCTGCCGGAAGGCGCTCAGGTGCTCGCGGAAGGCATGGCGCCGCCGCATCGTGTCCGCGTCGATGCGCACCACCTTCGCCCCCGGCAGAATGCGCGCCGCCTGCGCCTCCACCTTCTGCGTCCCGCTGCCTTTGTAGTGGATTTTTGGAGACCGGCAATTCGGGCACACCCGCGGCACGGCCGCCTCGTCCCCGCACATGTGGCAGCGCAGGCGCTTGTCGTGAAGGTGGTGCGTCAGCGTGATGTCGCAGTGGTCGCACATCGCCACGTACCCGCAATCGGGACAGTGGAGCGAGGAATCGTGCCCGCGGCGGTTGAGGAAAAGGATGGTCTGCTCACGCCGCTCGAAACGGTCGCGCATCTTGTCGGCAAGGAGCTGCGAAAAGACGCGCCCGCCCTTCTCCCGGCGCATGTCGACCACGTGCAGCAACGGCAGCTGGCGGTCGTCCACCCGCTTGCGCAGATGCAGGATCCCGTACTTGCCCGTCGCCACGTTGTGCAGGCTTTCAAGGGACGGCGTCGCGCTGCCGAGAAGGCAGACCGCCCCGTTCAGCATCGCCCGGTAGACCGCGACGTCGCGTCCGTGGTAACGCGGCACTTCCTCCTGCTTGTAGGCGGGTTCGTGTTCCTCGTCGACGACGATGAGGCGCAGGTTCGCCACCGGCGCGAACACCGCCGACCGCGCCCCCACCACGATGCGCGATTCCCCCCTGGCCAGCGCCCGCCAGGCGTCCGCCCTTTGCCCGTCGGAGAGGTGACTGTGCCACACCACCACCTTTTCCCCCAGCACCGCGAAGCGCGCCCGCAGGCGGCCCACCGTCTGGGGCGTCAGCGCCACTTCCGGAACCAGAAAAATGACCCCGCCGCCCCCGCGCAGGACCCGCTCCATCACGCGCATATACACTTCCGTCTTTCCCGAGCCCGTCACCCCGTGCAGCAGGCGCACCGTAAAAGCCGCCGCCTCCACCGCCGCCTCGAGATCCCGCGCCGCCGCCGCCTGTTCCTCCGTAAGACGGACTTCCGCCTCTCCGCTCACCCGCTCCGCGCCCGCCAACTCGTCATCGTAAGCAAGTCGCTCGGAAAGGTCCTCCTCCTCCCGCAACCAGCCCTTTTCGACAAGGCCGTCCAGCACCGCCGGGCTCACTTCCAGCCGCTTCCGTAAAAGCGCCCGCGGCCAGCGGTCCACCGCCAACTGCCCCGCCAGAAAGGCCAGCACCCGCCCCTGCTGCGGCGCCCGCTTCTCCAAGGCCGCCAGCTCCTCCGCCTCCGGCTTTTTCCCCAAACGCAAAACCCGCTCCCGCTTCGGCGCCATTCCCTGCCGCACCGCCCGAGGAATCATCACTTCCAGTACCTGCTCCCGCCCGCAACTGTAATAGGCCGCCATCCAGCGCGCCAGCTCCAACCCCTCCTCCCGCAAAACCGGAAAGGGCTGCACCAGACCCTGCAAGGACTTCAGTTCCCCGCCTTCGTAACCACCGTCGTCCCCCACTTTTACCACCACCCCAAGCTCCACCCGCCGCCCCAGCGGGATCCGCACAAGGCTCCCCGCCTCCACCAAGCCCCCCGCCGGGCCCGCTCGATAGGCCAGCTCCCGCCCCACTCCGCGCAGGGGGACCACCAGCACCGGTTCCTCTGTCGCTGCCCGCTCCATCCTCCCCCCAACCTCAACCCCGCGCCCTCCCCATGGCAACCCCGCGCACCGTCCGTTTTTTCTTGCTTCCCCTTTGAACGATTTTATTGAATCTTAGTCTCATTTAATAAAGCGGAGCTCCGCGGTCGGAATGACCATTCAGGCGGCGGGGTGGCCATTCACACGGGATCCCCGCCGCTGTCCGAATGGCTGTTTACGGCGAACGGCGCGATTTGGATGATTGATACGAATTTCAACCACAAACGGAAAGAAACCGATTATGAACCTCGTCGATAAAGACCTGCCCAAAGAAGAGATCAGCGTTGGCCGCAATGCCGATACCGCCAGTCCGGAAGTGCAGGACGTGCGGGATCTTCCCTCCACGGACCGCACGACCATCAAGCTCTACCTGCAGGAGATCGGCAAGACACCGCTGCTGAAGCCCTCCGAGGAAGTCGAACTGGCCGCATTGATCCAGCAGGGAGACGCCAGGGCCCGCGAGAAGATGATCCGCGCCAACCTGCGTCTTGTTGTTAAAATCGCGCACGATTACGCGAACTTCGGGCTCCCGTTACTGGACCTGATCAGCGAAGGCAACATCGGCCTCATCAAAGCGGTCGAGCGCTTCGACCCCGCGAAAGGAGGCAAGCTCTCCACCTACGCCGCCTGGTGGATCAAGCAGTCGATCAAGCGCGCCCTCGCCAACCAGAGCAAGACCATCCGCCTGCCCGTCCACCTCGTAGACAAGATCGCGCGCATGCGGCGCATCTCGGCCGAGCTTGAAGAAGAACTCGACCGCGAACCAACGAACGAGGAAATCGCGGCGGTCATGGAGATGCCGGTGAACAAGATTGCCCATCTGAAGTCGGTGAGCGTGCGCCCAGCCAGCCTCGACGCCCCTGTCGGCGACGATGAAGGCACTGAATTCGGCTCCCTCATCGGCGACGAAAATTCCATTGATCCCGTCGACTCCCTGCAGAGCAAAAACGTCCTCGACGACCTGAACCAGCTCATCGACGAACTCGACGCTCGCGAAGCGGAAATCATCCGCCTGCGTTTCGGCCTTGGGGGCGGGAAAGCCCGAACGCTCGAGGAAGTCGGAGAGCAGTTCGGGGTCACCCGTGAACGCGTCCGCCAGCTTCAGAATATGGCCCTCACCCGCATGCGCAAAGCCCTCCTCTCCAAGGAGCGCCAGCGGAGCCAAGAGGAGATCGACGAGGAACACCGCGAAGCCAAGCGCATGGAAGTCCTGCAGGAATTCTACCAGGAAAACATCGAAGCGAAAAGCATTCCGAATTGATAACGGATAACGAAAGGGGGTCACGACCCCCTTTTTTTATGGCAGCGCTAGTTTGGGCAGGCGGACAGTGATCTTGGTACTGCTTGTGGGTCCCTGATCGGAGTGAATAAAAATCCGGCCGTTGAGACGGTCGACAAAAGAGTAGCAGAGGCGCAGACCAAGGCCCGTCCCGCGTTCACCCCACGTTCCTGCTTCGGAAATGAACTGGTTGCCTTCCTTAAGAGAGAGGATACGTTCCGGTTCCATGCCAACGCCGTAATCCTTGACGCTGAGCTCGAGATGATCGGGAGTGTCGCTGTCGACCGTAATCTCGATCCGTCCGGATTGCAGGGAAAACTTGATCGCGTTGTTGAGAAGGTTGCGGATGATGAAAGCGACCATTTCGCGATCACTGACGAGGTGGACCTTGTTCAAGCCGCTGGTCTGAATCATGAGGCCTTTGCGCAAGGCGGCGGGTTTGAGGAGTCCGATAGCGTGTTCGACCACGGGCCGAACGGAAAACTTCCTGACCTGTGGGGTAAAGTCCTTGCGGCGGACATTGGACCAGCTCAGGAGATTGTCGAGGGTATGGGTGAGGTGCATGATGCGCTCCTCGAGATCCTCCGCCTGCATCTGCAACCGGGCTTCGTCCCGCTCCTCGGCGGCCTGCTGGATGAGGTAGAGCAGACCATTCAACTGGAAAATCGGGGAGCGCAGGTCGTGGCTGATGACGGAAAGCAGGGTTTCACGGGTAGCGATCGTTTCCCGCAACTCCCCTTCGAGCTGTTTCTGTTTCCATTCCCGTTGCAGCCGGGCGGTGATTTCCTCGAAAAAGACGACGATCCGGTTCCAGTTGTGATTACCCCGGTTCAGGGGCTGGTAACTGATGTCGAAACTCCGCGCTTTTCCATCGAAGAGGAAAGTTTCCTCGACGCGGCCACACTGCCCGGCGAGGACCTCGCCGAAGCGCTTTTTCCATACATCCCGGTGCTCCGGCTCAAGGATGTTCAGGACCTCCATGCCGCGTTCCAGTTGCACGCCCTTGGCGTCGCGGACGAAGCGGACACAATTTTCATTGGCAAACACAAGCCGCAGATCGGCGTCGAGCACGTAGATATTGTGGGGAGAACTGTTCAGAATCAACCCGGTCAGTTCCGGGTCGTTGGGCAACTCCGCCACTTCCACATTGTTTTCGTTGTTCTCCATGTCGTTCAGGCAGGACCGGACGCCGAGGTTAGTGCCGGAAATGCCGGATTCCGGTGAACACCATGGCAAGGCCCCGCTGATTGGCGGCTTCGATGACGGCGTCGTCCCGCACGGAGCCACCCGGCTGGATGGCGGCGGTAGCCCCGGCTTCCGCGGCGGCTTCGAGGCCATCGGGAAAGGGGAAAAAGGCATCGGAGGCGATGATGGAACCCTTGAGGTCAAGCCCCGCCTCGCCCGCCTTCCAGACCGCGATGCGGGAGGCATCCACCCTGGACATCTGCCCCGCGCCGATCCCGAGGGTGTGCTCAGCCCCCGCGTAGACGATGGCGTTCGATTTGACGTGCTTGACCACTTTCCACCCGAAGAGCATCGCTTTCCATTCCTCATCGGTGGGCTGACGCTCGGTGACGACCTTGCCATCCCCCGGCTTGATGCGCCTCTGGTCGCGGTCCTGGACAAGAAAGCCGCCCACCGCAGAGCGGAGATCCTGTAGGGATTCCGTCCTTACACCGGCGCGGTTGACCATGAGGCGGAGGTTCTTCCGCTTCGCGAATTTCTCCCGGGCCTCCGCGCTGAAATGCGGGGCGATGATCACCTCGCAGAAAATTTCCCGGATGCGCTCGGCGAGGTCGGCATCCACCGTCTGATTCACGACAATGATGCCTCCGAAGGGGGCCTGTCGGTCGGTGGCGAAGGCATGGTCCCACGCCGTGACGAGATCCTCCGCGGTGGCCACGCCGCAGGGATTGGTATGCTTGAGAATGGCTACCGTGGGCTGTTCATACTCTCCGATGAGCCATGTGGCGGCGGATATATCGATGATGTTGTTGAAGCTGAGTTCCTTTCCCTGCAGCTGCTCGTAAATATCGAAAAACCTGCCGTAGAGGGCCGCTTTCTGGTGCGGATTTTCCCCGTAGCGCAGGTCCATCGCCTTCTCCCCGTCCATCTGGAAGCGTCCCGGAAAACCACCGAGGGCGGCCAGATCGGGCTCCATCCCTTCGCGGGCCTCGCTTTCCTCGAGCCATGCGGCGATGGCCTGGTCGTAGGCGCTCGTCCGGGCGAACACCTTCGCGGCCAGTTTCCGCCGCAGCCGGGCAAGGGCCGCCTCGTCCCCGAGGGCGGAGAGGACCTCGGGGTAATCGCCGGGCTCGGTCACCACGGTGACGGCTGCGTGGTTTTTCGCGGCACTGCGCAGCATCCCCGGACCGCCGATGTCGATCTGCTCGATCGCCTCCTCGCGGGTCACCCCGGGGGCGGCGATGGTATCCTCAAATGGATACAGATTGACGACGAGGAGGTCGATGAGATCGATCCCCGCATCTACCGCCTGCCTGCGGTGGTCCTCACGGTCGCGGCGGCAGAGGAGGCCGCCATGAATCTTGGGGTGGAGCGTCTTGACCCGGCCCTCCATCATCTCAGGAAAGCCGGTGTGCTCGGAAACATCCGTGACCTCAAGACCGCCTTCCCGCAGGGCGCGCGCGGTTCCTCCCGTGGAAAGGACGCGGTATCCGTGGGTCCGGACAAGCTCGCGGGCGAAATCCACGATCCCTTCCTTGTCGTAAACCGAAATGAGGGCTGTCTTGTTCACCCCGACCACCGAGAAGCATTGCCGAACACTTCGCAAGAGCAATCAGGGGAGAATACCCCAGAAGGGGCAGGTCCGGGGGTTGACGTCCGCGGAGCGCCCTTCACATTAGCGCTTTTCATGCCCCTGATTTGAATGCCTCACGTGCGGTTAACAGATCTCAACGCTCCCGGCGGCATCGGCGCCAATTGCCTCCTCCTTCAACTCGGGAAAGCCAACATTGTCATCGATGCCGGCCTGCATCCGAAGATGGCAGGCTACGAGGCCCTCCCCCGCCTTGAGCGGATCCGGGACCTTCCGATCGATCTCATCATTGTCACCCACTGTCACCTGGATCATCTCGGCGCGCTGCCTGTCCTCGCCCGCGATCATCCCGACACGCCCATCATCCTCAGCCGCGATTCCCAGTATCTCTACAAGCGGCTTCTGCAGAATTCCTGCCAGGTGATGGAGCGTCAGCGGGCGGAAGGCCTGGCGGGGGCCGTCCCGCTTTACGGGTTCGCGGATATCACGCAGTGCGCGCGCCAGGTCGTTCCCGTCGTTCCGGGCAATTCGCGTCTTTTCGAAACCGCCTCCGGAGAACGGTTCAGCTTCACCCTCTTTCCCTCCGGCCATATTCCCGGGGCGGTGGGCCTTCTTCTCGAATACCGACAGCGGCGGATTTTCCACACCGGGGATGTGAGCTTCACCGACACGCCCATGCTCGACGGCGCCCGCTTCCCGCCCGGCAAGGTCGATACCCTGATCCTTGAGACGACGCGGGGAACCACCGAGCGCGGGCCCGGAACCAACAGGGAAAGCGAGAGTCGACGCCTTCTCCAGTACCTGCGCCGGACGCTCAAGGGCGGCGGATCCGTTCTCATTCCCGTTTTTGCCCTCGGTCGGATGCAGGAATTGCTGACGACGCTGCGGCATGCCTCCGCCGGGGGTATGCTTCCCGATTGCCCGGTCTACGTCAGCGGCCTCGGCCTCGACCTGCTGAACGGCTTTGAGCGCATCGCGAAAGACAACCGCGCCCTGCGGGTACGGCGCCGCTTTCTCCGCGAGCTGGGGGCACGGAAACTCCCGCAAGGCCATCATCCCGGCAGCGAGGGCCCCGCTATTTACCTGCTCAGCAGTGGCATGCTGATTGAAAACACCCCCTCGTACAAGGCCGCCGCCGCCCTCCTGCGCACGCGGGAGAATACCATCTGTTTTGTCGGTTACTGCGATCCGGATACCCCCGGTGGGAAACTGCTCGCGGCCGAACCGGAATCGACCTTTCTTTTCGAGGCGCGGGACCAGCACGTTCCCGTCCGCGCTGCCATCGAACGCTTTGATCTAAGCTCCCATGCCGACCGGGAGGAACTGCGGGATTTCGCTCTCGCCTGCGAGCCGCGCGTCGTCGTCCTGAGTCATGGCGATCCGGAAGCCCGGGCATGGTTCCGGAGCGAACTGGAAGAGCCCCTCGGCAAAGGATTCGTGCTCGATCCGCCACCGCTCAAAACGGTGGAGGTCTGAGAAAACCTCGGTCAGCTGCCGCTTCCGGCAAACGCGGGGCGGGTAAAGGCCGTCTCCAGAATTCCCGCATTAACGGAGACGCTCTCCACCATGATCTTCTGCACCACTTCCTCGTTTTCCCGAATAATCACGGTTTTCGGGAAGGTGAAACCGTCCACCTTTTCAAAATCGGACTGATAGCGACGCATCACGACCACCTCCCCGTCTTCATCTTTGTAAACTTCCTCCCGGCCGATATCATGGAAAGTTTTCGGATCGAGGAAAAACCGGATGGTATGCCCGTCACCGTGCTCAACTTCGAAGGCGTGGCAGACCTTGTAGCTGAAATCGCGGTTGCCGAGGTAGCGCAGCGACCACCCGCGCTCCGGAGCGAGAAGCAACTCTGTGACCAGGTCCATGCTGTCGGAAAGATCCAGCTTTTCCTTGGGGTCCATGTCCTTCACCTCAAGAAGGCGTCCGGCGCGCCCGATGGACTGCCAGGCATCCTCCGGCGAAATCGCCATGACGATCGTCGCTTCGGGCCCGGAAAGGGAAAGGCGCAAATGATCTCCCCCTTTTTTAAGGACGAGGAGGTCACGCTGCAACTCCTCCTCCAGCTCGATAATCCCTTCAATGCGAAGACTGCGAATCCGGCTGATGGAGGCGCGTCCGCCAAGGCTTTCGAAGTGTTTATTGAGAATGCGTTTGCCTGCCGTGCTCAGGTCGGCGTAGGGAGTGAACTCCTCCGTAAAATCTCTATCGTTAACGGGCGCCTCATGAACCACCGGCAACTCGGCGGGCACTTCCGTTTCCCGCCAGATGCTGCTGATGTAGGCGATACCGGAAAGGAAAGCGAGGACAAGAAGGGTCAGCAGGGCGGCCACCACTTTGCCGGCAACAGAGGTTTCTTCCCACCACTCGCGCTGACGCTCAAACATTCCAACTCCACCGAAAAGGGCAGCGAGCCCGCGCGCAAGCACTTCCCGCTTGAAAAGAATTTGCCATTTTCCCGGGACAACTTTTCCCTCCGCCCTTTTCTCAACACGATGCCGACAAGCTTGAAGATCGCCGTTCTGCCCGGAGACGGGATTGGTCCCGAAGGAATGGAGGCCGCCATGCAGGTTCTGCAGGCGGCTCTGGCCAGCGATGGGTACGAACTGGAAGCGGAGCAGGCCCTCGTCGGGGGCGCGGCCATCGACGAATGCGGGGAAGCGCTGCCGCCCGCCACCCTGACAACCTGCGAAAACGCCTCCGCTATTCTGTTCGGCAGCGTGGGCGGTCCGAAATGGGAGACACTCCCGCCAGCCCGGCAACCGGAAAGGGCGGCCCTGCTGCCCTTGCGCCGTCACTTCCGCCTCTTTGCCAACCTGCGCCCCGGCCTCCTTTACCCGGAACTGGTTCCGGCCTCCCCCCTGCGACCGGAGCTGATCCCCGACGGCATCGACCTCGTCTGTGTCCGCGAGCTGACCGGCGGCATCTATTTTGGCGAACCAAAGGCCCGGCACTCCCTCCCCGACGGGGACGAGGAGGCCCTCGACACGATGATCTACAAACGCAGCGAGATCGAGCGCATCGCTGAGGTCGCCGCCAGGGCCGCTCTTGAACGCCAGGGCCGGGTCTGTTCCGTCGACAAGGCGAACGTTCTCACCACCTCCGTCCTCTGGCGGGAGACCGTGAGCGCCTTTTTCGACCGCTACTACCCACAGATCGAGCTATCCCATCTGTACGTTGACAACGCGGCCATGCAGATGGCGCGCAACCCGAACCAGTTCGACGTCGTCCTGACCGAGAACATGTTCGGGGACATCCTCTCCGACGAAATGGGCATTGTCTGCGGCAGTCTCGGCATGCTCTGCTCCGCGAGCCTCGGCCTCGGCCGAAACGCGGAAGGCCAGCCCTTCGGTCTCTACGAACCGGCGGGCGGCTCCGCTCCCGACATCGCCGGCCAGGGCATCGGCAATCCATGCGCGCAGATCCTCAGCGGCGCCATGATGCTGCGCTTTTCCTTCGGCCTCGGAAACATCGCCGACCGCATCGAAAAAGCCGT
This sequence comes from Verrucomicrobiota bacterium, assembly GCA_009908535.1. Lineage (GTDB taxonomy): Bacteria > Verrucomicrobiota > Verrucomicrobiia > Opitutales > Oceanipulchritudinaceae > Oceanipulchritudo. The sequence goes on along the minus strand of JAAAOD010000039.1, from coordinate 3,153 downwards.
CCGCGAAGCGGTGCGGGAAGGCTACCGGACAGCCGACATCGCCTTCGGCAAGGAGCCCGTTAACACCGCCGCAATGGCCGAGGCCGTTCTGGAGCGGATTCCCCGCGTTTGAAACCATGCTTTTTCTTTCATGATGACCTCCGCCGAGATCCGCCAGTCCTTCCTCGATTTCTTCCACTCCAAGGGCCACCACATCGTGCCGTCGGCCTCCCTGATGCCGACGGCGCCAAACCTCCTTTTCACCAACGCGGGCATGAACCCTTTTGTCCCCTACTTTCTCGGTGAACGGGAAAGCCCGCATCCGCGCGTCACCGACACGCAGAAATGCATTCGGGCCGGCGGCAAGCACAACGACCTCGACGACGTCGGCCTCGATACCTACCACCAGACTTTTTTTGAGATGCTCGGGAACTGGTCCTTCGGGGACTATTTCAAGAAGGAGGCCATCGAATGGGCGTGGGAACTCCTCACCGAGGTCTGGGGATTCCCGAAGGAGCGGCTCTACGTCACCGTCTACCAACCGGGCCCGGGCGAACCGGCGGAATTTGACAAGGAGGCCCACGACCACTGGCACCGCGTCCTTACCGCTGCCGGCCTGAATGCGGAGGAACGCATCCTCCGCAGCGGGAAAAAGGACAACTTCTGGATGATGGGCGACACCGGCCCCTGCGGTCCCTGCTCGGAAATCCACCTCGATCTCACTCCGAAGGGCGATACCGGAGGTCGCCTCGTGAACGAGGATTCGCCCTACTGTATCGAGATCTGGAACCTCGTCTTCATCCAGTTCAACGCGGACGAAAGCGGCGGCTACTCCCCGCTGAAAAACAAGCATGTCGATACCGGAATGGGCTTCGAACGGGTGGCCGGCACCCTCGCGACGACAAAGGGCTTCACCGATTTCTCGCAGCCGCCCAGCAACTACAACTGCGACTTGTTCCAGCCGATCTTCGCGACGATTACCGAAATGAGCGGGCACGCGTACGGCGCCACCCTCCCCGACGACCCGCAAAACCCTAGCGAAGAGCAACGGCGCGACATCGCCTTCCGCGTCCTCGCCGACCACATCCGCACGCTCTCCTGCAGCATCGCCGACGGCATCCTCCCCGGGAACGAGGGACGTAATTACGTCCTCCGCCGTATCCTCCGACGTGCCGTTCTCTACGGACGCCGCCTCGATCTGGAAGACGGTTTCTTTGCCCGGCTCGTCGATCCCGTCATCGAGGTGCTCGGGCCGGTCTTCCCCGAGCTGCGACAGCAGGAAAAGGTCATCCGCAAGGTGATCAACAGCGAGGAAACCACTTTCAGCCGCACGATCGAAAAGGGACTGCAAATGCTGGAGCGGATCTTCGCGACGAAGCCGGATCGCATTTCCGGGGAAGACGCCTTCACCCTCTATGACACGCACGGCTTTCCCCTCGACCTTACGGAGATCCTCGCCGCAGAGCGCGGCCTCGAGGTCGATACGGCCGGTTTCAACGCCGAAATGGAAAAGCAGCGCGAGCGCGCCCGCGCCGCCCAGCGCAAGAGCGTCGTCCGCGTCGCCGACGAAAGCGGGGACAGCGAGGGAACGGAATTCCTCGGCTACGAGAAAGCCAACCTTGAAGGAGTCACCGCCACCGTGCAGAAAATCGTCCCGGCGGGAGAGGAGAACCGCAGTTTCGTCGTTCTCGACCGTACGCCCTTCTACGCGGAAATGGGCGGCCAGGTCGGCGACCGCGGCCGCATCGCCGTCGGTGGGGAAACGTATCCGGTTCTCACGACAACCAGTGATGAGAACGGACATGTTTTGCACACTGTCGAGGGGACCCCGGATGAGAAAACGATCGGGGAAACAGCCCTTCCTGAAGTCGACCGCTCCTTCCGGTTGGCCGTACAGCGCCACCACAGCGCCACGCACGTCCTCCACTGGGCCTTACGCAAGGTCCTCGGCCCGCACGTCCACCAGGCCGGTTCCTACGTCGGCCCCGACCGCCTCCGCTTCGACTTCGCCCACTACGAGCAGATATCCCCCGAACAGCTTCGCGAAATCGAGGACCTTTGCCGCGAACGCGTCCTCGCCAATGACCCGGTAAAGGGGTACGAGATCCCCTTTAACGAAAAACCCGAGGATATCATCGCCTTCTTCGGGGAGAAGTACGGCGACACCGTGCGGGTTGTCGACATCGGCGGCTGGAGCCGCGAACTCTGCGGCGGTACCCACGTTTCCGCTACCGGGGAAATCGGCTTTCTCAAGATTGTCGCCGAGTCCGCCATTTCCGCCGGCACCCGCCGCATCGAGGCCCTCTGCGGGGAAGCCGCCCACGAACTGGTCGAGGAGCGCTTCGCCATCCTCGAGCAACTGGGCCGCGCCTTTTCCGCCCAACCGGGGGAGATCCCCCGTCGCGTCCTCGAGCTGCAAGAGCGCCTCGCCAAAGCCGAACAGGAACTCAAACAGTTCAAGGCCCGCGAACGCGCCGACAAGGCCGCCGGCCTGAAGGAGGAAGTGCGCGAAGTCGACGGCCTCCAGGTCCTCGCCAAGCCGCTGGAGGCCGAGAACCCGAACGACCTCCGCTCCCTCGCCGTCAAAGCCTTCCAGGAGCTGGACAACGGCCTCCTTGTCGTCGGCGGTGTCTTCGGCCGGAAAGTCACCCTCGTTGCCATGGCCTCCGAGGCCGCCATCGCAAAAGGATTCAAGGCGGGCGACCTCATCCGGCAACTGACCGCCGAACTGGGCGGCAAGGGCGGCGGCAAGCCGGACTTCGCCATGGGCGGGGGCAGCGATCCGGACAAACTGGAACCCGTCCTGAAAAACTGGCTACAATCCCTCTGATCCCGATTCCGTCATGGCTGAAGAGATCTGGCTGATGAAATCCGAGCCCTCGGTCTACTCCTTCGAGGACCTGAAGGCGGCGAAGAACAAGACCACCCTCTGGGAAGGCGTGCGCAACTACCAGGCCCGCAATTTCATGCGCGACCGGATGCGCAAAGGGGATCCCGTCCTCTTCTACCATTCCAACTGCAAGGAACCGGGTATCGTTGGCCTCGCCGAAATCAGCTCGGAAGCGGCCTATCCCGACCCGACCCAGTTCGATCCCGAGAGCGACTATTACGACCCGAAGGCGACCGGGGAAAAACCGAGCTGGCTGGTCGTGGATGTTCGCTACGTCGCCGACC
>JAAAOD010000018.1 GCA_009908535.1 Verrucomicrobiota bacterium | reverse complement strand
CGCCGAGAATGATGGGAGCGATGTGAATCTGCAGTTCGTCGATCTGCCCGGCCTCAAGAAAACGGGAGATGGTCGCTCCTCCACCTTCGATCATAAGTGAGCGCAGGCCCTTGCTGAAAAGTTGCTCAAGGATGGCGCAGGGTTCGAGGGAAGCCCCCTCGCCGGTAGATTCGAGGGCCACAGTTTGCACCTTGCTGGAAGAAGGAGCGGGCGCGGTCCCGTTTCCCTTGGCATGGATCAAAAGGGTCATCGGGGCGGCCTCGAGGAGTTCCCTCATTTCGGCGTCGGGCTGTTCCTTGCTGGTCAGTACGGTGCGCAGCGGATTCTCACCAGCGACATGTCGCACGGTGAGTCGTGGCCGGTCGATCCGCAGGGTATTGGCCCCGACGAGGATGCCGTCATGCAGAGCGCGAAGACGATGAGCATGGATGAGGTTTTCGCGATTCCCGATCCATTGCGAATCCCCGGAGCGGGTGGCCATGTAACCGTCGAGGGATTGCGCGCAGTGGGCGGTGACAAAGACCCGGCCCTGCGCACGCGCCTGCCACATCGCGTGGAGGAGGCGCAGGTACAGGCCGGTTTCCCCCAGTTCATCCAGCACTTCCGCGGGAACAGGCTGGTGCAGCCGGCAACGGATTTGATGAGCGGAAACCTCCCAGTCGGCCGGATCGGTTTTTGCGGCGAAGCTCCACTCGCCGGAGGCGGGGCGACGGAATTCCCACAGATCGGCCGCCTCGGGAGCAGCTTCCTTCAGCCACGCCCGGCATTCCAGCAGCGCCGGCCAGATGCCTTCCACGTCCATCATAGCCTTTGCCGGTCCTCGTTGTTTGGATCGCTCACGGACCTCAGGAAAAGCTCCATGACGTCTTCCATGGGCAGGCTGGGCCTACCCGGATCGGGGGACCATGCGGCGGAAAACCCGTTTTGCCGCAGCCGCTCCATGATTTCCGCGTCCCGGGTCATGAAATGCAACGGAACATCCCGCGTGTCGGTTCCGGGCATGAAGGCCATCGGTTGATGGTCCCCGATAATAATGATCAATCCGTCGCGCTTGTAGTGGCGGGTGATGAAATCGGTGATGGATCGCAGCGAATACAGCAACGCGGTGGCGTATCCCTCCGGACCTTCCTCGAGGTGGTGGTAGTCGTTCTCGAAGAGCCGCATGGGGCGGCTGCGCAGGGTCCGCATCACGCCTTCCCGGCTCCATTCTCCCTCGTGGAAGGCGGGCACGACGGCAAAGGGGGCATGGCTGCTGGTGAGGACAAACTCCGCGAAAACCGGCTTCTCCGTCGACTGCAGGACCAGCTCGTCAAAGCGAACGAGGGCGAACTGATCCGCCATGGGGGACCAATGAAAGCCGTGGTGGTCATAGCCGAAATCGTGAAACCAGAGGTCGCGGGTAAATTCGAAATAGGTCCCTTCGGGCCATTCTTCAATCTTCATGGCGGGCATAACGCTGACGGTTTCGTACCCTTTGTCGCGGAAAAACCCGGGCAACGGTCGAATCGGGCTTTGCAGGAGCCGCTCCCAGAGGATCTGGTGCTGCGTGTTCACGCCGGTTAGAAACGACGCGTGGGCCAACCAGGAACCCCCGCCCATGACGGGGGAACGGACAAAGCGGCTGCCGACGTGATAGCCCGCTTCCTTGAAGGCGTTCCCGAGCGCCTCGGCCTTTGGCAGGAGGCGCTTCCGGTAGGCCGGCGCATCCCAGGCGATGCGCCCGTAGGACTCCACGAAAAAGATCAGGACATCGGCGCCATCGAGTCGGCCGAGGTCAGTCGGCAGGCCCAGCTGTTTTCCGCGGGCTTCCACGAGGATTTGATCCACGGCATCCTGGTAGGCGTGGAAGTACCATGCCTCCGCCATCGCGGTGAACAGGCGATGGCTCTGGCTCGGTGCGGCCTTGCCGCGCTCAAGGGCGAGAAGGAGGACCGGGAGGAGGATCCAGGCGGCAAGCCGCCCGGGGCGGTTCAGGACAAGGGTGGTTCCCTTCAGAATAAGCATGAGAAGCGCCACCAGTAAAAGAAAGAGCAGAACGCTCACCAGCAGCAGGCCCCAGGCTGCCGCTCCCCCCACCGTATGCACGACGAGGTCCCGGAGATTGGGCAGCATCCAGATGTCCCACTTGAGGTCGATCTCCCGACCGAAAAAGGTCATCAGGCTGAATTCTCCCAGCCGAACGAGGAGAAGAAGGCCGCACCATGCGGCAAGCGGCCAGAGAAGAAGGCTGCTGATGCGTCCCGCCAGCACAACCGAGAGGCCGGCCAGCGCGGGAAAGAGCCAGCTTTCCGGCTGCCATTCGAAGAGCGAGGCGAAGGAGGTGAAGTCCCAGGAAAGCAGGGCCTGCAGCACCAGCAGAAGAAGGAGGCCGACGGCGGCTTTGCGCGGGGAAGGATCGGGGGTGGCTGGCTTCATGGAAGGACGTAGTGAAAGCATCTGTACTCCATCAGGGAGGCGGCGTAAAGTCGGTCGAGGTGTCGGCCGCCGAGATAGGCGGCGGCAAGGGAGCGCAGTTGCCAACCGGGCAGCCGCCGCGCGGCAAGGCGAAGCCATCCGCTTCGGGGAGACGCGGAGGCGCGGAAGGCGGGGACCTGCGCGGTCAGGTCGCGGTTTTCGACGAGCTGAAAACCTTTCCCGGCAAATGCCGCTTCCAGCTCCTCCACGGTATGGAGACGCCGGCGTCCCCATGACTCGCAGAGGCCGCGCACGTCGGCGTGCTCGTCCGGGAGCGGCTTCCGCAGCCAGTCATCGACGATCCAGAGAGAACCCTCCGGACGCAGCGCCTCGGCGAGCAGCCGGGCCGCCTCCGGCAGTTCATCGAAGTAGGAGATGGATTCCACCGCCACCATGGCGTCAAAGGACCCGAGAGAGGTAAGCAGGGCAAATTCCCCTTCGTGAAAGGTCAGCTCACTGGCGCGTCCTTCCTTTTCGGCGAGCGAGGCGGCGGTTTTCACGAGAAACGCCGATTGCGTTAAGCCGACGAACTCGCCTTCCATGCGATGTGCAAGGGCGAAAAGGGTCGCCCCAAATCCGCAGCCAAGGTCGAGGACGCGCTTCGGCCGCTTTTCCGCGATCCGGTTTGCCAGCCACTGGTTCAATCCGTCCCTGCCCCCGGCCGGGTGCTCGGCGGCGGCTCCCTCCACGGGAAGCAGCGTTTTATGCAGGCAGAGTCGGTCCGGACGGATCCTTCCGCGCAGGAGGGCGGACAGGTGGCAGGTTCTGGCCAGAACCTCGTATTGCCCCGCCGTCTTCATTCCTCTTCCGGCCCCGCTTTGCGGGCGACAAAAATGAACTCGTTGGCGTACGGCAAAGGACGCAGGCCCTTGCGGACCCTTGTGAAGCCGGGTTGCCCGCCGAGGCGATGGAGCAGGCGCTCCTTCCACTGCAACGGCCACTGGTCCGGCAAGAGGGAGGTGATCCGCAATCCCGCTTCTTCCAGCAAGCGCCGCCAATTGTCGCAGCTGGCGGCGCCCTGGTGGCCCTCACGGTTGCGTCGACCGAGGAGTTCGATCCACCGCCAGCCGGGGCTGCGCGCATTTCGGACCAGGAAGCAATAGCGGGCCCTCGAGCTTCCCACTCGGACCATTTCCGCGAGCACGCGCCGTTGATTCGGCATGCGTTCGAGTGAACCGAGGCAGGTAATGAGGTCGAACCGGCCGTTTTCAAACGGAAGCGATTGGGCATTGCCCTGCAGAACCGGCACGTCGGAGAGGTGTTCGCGGGCCAGCTCCACGGCCACCCCGGAAAGGTCGATGCCGGTCACTTGCAGTCCCCTCCGCCGGGCCGCGGCAAGCAGGTGGCCCGGACCGCAGGCCACGTCGAGAAGGCGCTCCCCCGGCCGCGCCCGCAGGATTTCGAGGAACACGTGGTAGGCGCGGACGGGGCGAAGGTAGCGTACCCCCCGCGTGCGGTAGGTGCGGTCAAACCAATTGCGGATTTGTTCCTCCGTTGGCGGCTGTGGTTGCGGCGACGGGGTGGACATCGGCGTTCAGAGATAGCGGGGGGTTTGGCGGCAGTAGCGCTGGTAGGCCCGGCCGTACCGCGCGGTGAGATGGCTTTCCTCCATGAGGATCCGGAAGTGCATGTGCAGGAGGTAACCGGCGAATCCCGCCAGCAATACGACGTTGGGAAAATACAGCAGAAGGCCGGCGAAAAACAGGTACATG
>JAAAOD010000004.1 GCA_009908535.1 Verrucomicrobiota bacterium | reverse complement strand
CCTGGAAATCACCTCCAAAATCCCCGGAACCACCAACATCCCGACCGATTGCAGGTAAACATCCTTCAGCCGCACTCGCTACAAAGGAAGGTTGCAGGTCGATGAAATATCCGGGCTAGGCGAAAATTCCCGTCCGACCCCTTCGATTCCCGGAGTTGCAGTGGCGACACGGGTATGCAGTTTTTTGGTTCTATGCATTGGTATGATTTCCTCCCTCTGGATCGTTTTCCGAAAAAAGGGATGGCTGCGCTGAGGGGCCTTCCCGCTGTTGCCGTTTTTCTTGCGGCCGCATCTCTTGCCCTCGCGGCGGAGGGGCCGTCCTATCCGGAGACGCCGGTTGGCGACACCATCCACACCTATGGGAACGTGCGCCTGCCCGATCCCTTCTTCTGGCTGGAGGAGCACGAAAGCGAGGAGGCCGCGGCATGGTTCCGAGCGCAGAGTGCCCATACGCGGGAGCGCATCGCCGCCATGCCGGAACGGGAGGACTTGTACGAACGGATCCGCGGGATCGACGAGGCGAAGACGGTCCAGATCTACCGTTTCGACCGTCGCGGCGACCGCTTCTTTTATTTGAAGAGGGAGGTGGGGGAGGAAGTCGGTCGCCTCTTTTATCGTGATGGCATGGACGGCGAGGAGCACTTGATCGTTGATCCGGCCGATTTCGCGGAAACCGACATGGTCCACGCCATCGATTATTACAATCCATCATGGGACGGGGAACTCGTCGCCGTCGGCATCGCTCCCGGCGGCTCGGAGATCCCTATTCTCTATCTCGTCGAGGCCTTAACGGGAGAAGCCCGCCCGCAATCCATTCCGCGCGTGCAGTGGGATCCGGCCTGGCTGGCGGATGACAGCGGATTTTACTACTCACAGTTGCGCCAGGAAGTACCGGGCGAGGACCGCGTCGAGCGCTACAAGCGCAAGCCGGTGAAGTTTCATCGGCTTGGAACCGATCCTTCTGTCGATCCTGTCGTGATTTCCTATGACAAGATGCCGCTGCCCGCGTTGACGGAAGTGGCCACACCGATCGTCTTCCCCATTCCGGAAACCCCCTATACGATCGGCCTGCTCGCCCACGGCGTTGACCGCTCGCGGACGCTTTATGTGGCCGAGGACCTCGACCCGGCGGCCTCGGAGAAGGCCGACTGGCGGTTGCTGGTGGACCGGGAGGAGGAGGTGGAGACGCTCGCCATTAAAGGCGATCGTATCTTTTTCCTCAGTGGCAAGGAGGCGCCGCGGAAGAAGATTCTTGAAGGCGACCTTGCCGATTTCGACAAAGCGGAGCTGAAAACGATTCTTCCGGAAAGCGACCGCATTCTGAACGAAATCACCGTCCTTGGCGGCGACCTTTATGTGAGTTACATGAAGGGTGGACTCGACGGCCTGCTCCGGCTCGACCTTGCCGAGAGGGAGGCCGGTTTCAGGGATGTTGAACTGCCTCTGATCGGGAGGGTCACTCTGCTCGCCAATGACGAGCGCGAGGAGGATGTCTATATCAGCCTGACCTCATGGGAACGTGCTCCCGCCTATTACCGCTACGATCCGGTGGCGGAAACGGTGAAGCGCAGCCCCTTGCGCCCCCTCGGCCCCTACGACGCGCCGGAAAACGTCGTTACGGAGCGCGTTCTTGTCCTTTCCCACGACGGGGTGGAGGTCCCGTTGACCCTGATTCATCTCGACGACCTTGAAAAGGACGGTGCCAACCCGACCATCCTGTACGGGTACGGAGCCTATGGAAACCCGCTGCGACCGTTCTTCAGCCCGACCCGCCTCGCGTGGCTGGAACGGGGTGGCATTTTCGCGATCGCCCACGTGCGCGGGGGCGGGGAATTCGGAAAGGAATGGCACGAAGGCGGTCACATCGAGACCAAGCGCAACAGCTGGCTCGACTTCCATGCCTGCGCGGAGTGGATGATCGATAATGGCTACACCGCATCGGAGCACCTTGGCGCGCAGGGAGGCAGCATGGGCGGGGTCCTCGTCGGGCGAGCCATGACGAGTCGACCCGGGCTCTACGGGGCCGTGGTCTCCAATGTCGGGAACCACAATCCGGTCCGCAACCATCGCCGCGCCAACGGACCCGCCAATTATCCTGAGTACGGCAATCCTCTCGACCCGGAGGAGTTTCCCTACGTCCTCGCCATGGACAGTTACTTCGCCGTGCGCGAAGGCGTGGAGTACCCGCCCATGCTCCTGACCACGGGATACAACGATTCCCGTGTCGACCCGTGGATGCCCGGCAAGATGGCGGCCCGCCTCCAGCAGGTGAATCCCGACGGCGGACCGCACCTCCTCCGCGTCGAGTTCGCCGCCGGCCACGGTCGTGTCGCCCGCAGCGACGCCCTCGCCGAACTTGCCGACATCTACGCTTTTTTCCGCTGGGCGCTGGATTGATGTGTCAGGCGATGCAAGGACTGATCTTCCCCGGAACGGAGCTCTGGTGAAGGGGCCGCCGGGTAAACCGCGCCCCGCCGGGGCACGGGCGTTTTTCCGCCTGGATTGCCAAGGAACCTTGCCGCCGCGGCGGGGTTTCCTTTCCTTGATGAATATGAAACCGCTGTCCCTGCTTCTTCCCTCTTGGATGCTCTTCTTCTGCGGCGCTCTTGCCGCGGCGCAATCATTGGCTCCGCTTACGGCGGTGGAGCTGTACCCCTCGGGCGGGGAGGCCGTCCGCGAAGTGGAGGTGGGCCCCCTTGCCGCTGGCGAGGAATGGGTCCTTGACCGATTGCCGAACAACCTCAACCCCAACCGCGTCCGCGTGGAAGTTCTCGCGGAGGGCGGGCCGCGACTGGGCGGCGTCCGCTTTGAACGACTGGACGCAACCAAGCGCGGCGAGGATCCGCGGGTCGCCGCCGCCCGGGAGCGGGTGGAGGAACTGGAAGCGGAACGGGCAGAGTTGTTGCAGCCGCTGGAGGACTTTGAGGCTGAAATCGGGTTCCTTGAAGAGCTTCGCAAAGCCCTGCTGCAGGGAACCGAGGAGGGCAGTGCCGCCGACTTGAGCGAAACCGCCCGCAGCGTCTTTGCCGATCAGCGCGAGGCCGAAAAGGAACTCCGTGAAGAAGAGCGGGAACTGCGTGCGGAACGCCGCGAGCTGGACCGGCAACTCGCCCGCGCGGAATCGGAATTGAAGGAGTTGCAGCGCGTCGCGGAAAGCCTTTCCGGGCGATTGTATGTGCGCTTTCTCGATTCGATCAAAGAGCCGCTGACCCTCCGCCTTCGCCATCCCTTGCAACAGGTCGGCTGGCAACCCGCTTACCGCCTTGAGGCCGCCCCGCAGGCGGACTCCCTGCGCATCACCGCGCAGGCGAAGCTGCGCAACCAGACCGGGGAAGCGTGGGAGCGCGTCAAGGTGACGCTTCTCACCGGCCAGCCCGGCTGGCGCACGGAAGCGCCGGAACCGCCGCCGGTGTACCTCGCCAAACCGCGGGAGCAGCAGGTGCAGCCCGCCGCGCGCGGAAAGGTCAGCACCGATGCGGTCTTTGAACTTTCCTCTTTCGCGGTGGAACAAGGCGAACCCCCCGTGGAAGCGGAGCGGTTGAGCACCCGTTTCCGCCTGACCCTTGCAGAACCGGTCTCCACGGAGGCCTTCGCCCGGGAAACCACCGTGCCAATGGCGGACTGGACCGTCGCGGCGCAGTTCTGGTCAGCGGTGACGCCCATGCTCGAGGAAAAAGCCTACCTCCACGGCGAAGCGGAACTGAGTGACCTGCCCTGGGCCCTGCTGCGCGGCCCGGCGACTCTCTCCGTCGACGGCGCTCTCACCGGTGAGACCCAGCTCGGCCCCCTCCAGCCCGGCGAAACCCTTTCGCTCGGCTTCGGCGAAAACCCGGCCATCGAAGTGGAGCGACGCGTCCTCGACCGCACCGCCGGCGACAAGGGCATGTTTGAAAAGGACCGGCTCCACCGCCGCCATTTCGCCACCGACCTCACCAATCGCATGGAAGTCCCCCATGAGGTCCGCGTCCACGAGCGCTTCCCCGTCTCCCGCGATGATGAGATCGAGGTCCGCCGACAGCAGCCCCAAAATATCGAGGTGGACGAGGAAACCGGCCGCTTCGAGCGCGCCGTCTCCCTCTCTCCCGGCGAGAGCGCGACCCTCGAAACCCGTTACGACGTGCGTGCTCCAAAGGATTGGCAATTCCGCCAAAGATTTTAGGTAAAGCGAAAGGGGTCA